>JAGLKL010000099.1 GCA_023141075.1 Alphaproteobacteria bacterium | reverse complement strand
TTGTCCTTACATTTTTATCTATAGATAAAAGCGGAGCGTTAAAAAGCAGAAAAATTAGGGACGATGTTTCTCTCGAAAGCTGTAGAGTTATTAAAAAATACACGAACGGGTTAACCCGATTATATGACCTTGAATGTTATTCGTTCTACGATAACAACACAGACAACCCGAACGAGTTAAAATACTATTTTAGTCTGGTTTCAATCGATACATGTGGGAAAGAGGTAGAGTCCATGGGAGAAGGCTTTCGTGAAAAAGAAAGATATGAAGCCGGGATAAAACGAAACAAAGAATATTGGAGAAAATAATATGAGCAAAATTTACTTGGAAAATTGGACAAACCTGACAATTGAGAGAACTACTAGCTGTTTAGCTGCCAAACGTCATCGATACAGATATACCTGCCGGCCCTAAAATCACGACAAACAAAGCTGGCAGAAAGAACAAAATCATCGGCACGGTCAACATCGGAGGAAGCGCAGCGGCCTTACGTTCGGCTGCAGCCATACGAATATCGCGCAATTCATCGCTCATCACACGCATCGTATCGGAAACTGATGTCCCGTATTGCTCAGCCTGAATAAGAGCTGTGGAAAAGTTCTTCCCTGCCCCGCTCCCCACACGCCGCGCAAAGTCCTGCAAAGCCTGCTTACGGTCATTGAGCATAGCCATCTCGGCGCTCAAAATCCCGAGTTCCTCAGCCAGCACCTCCGACGTGTCCACAATCTCGCCAGCCACACGATCAATCGTCTGCTCCAGACCGATCCCTCCTTGCACACAAATCAGCATCATATCCAGCGCATCGGAAAACGTCAGATTAATCTCTTCCTGACGCTTCAAGATTTTGTTTTTGATCAAAATATCGGGCAACTTAAAGCAAAACAACGCCCCGATAATCAAAATTCCAATCTCAACAGACGCCGACAAAGCCTTATTTTCCGGCAAAATAGAAAAATACAGGCTCGCCAGAATAACAAAAGACACCGGCGCCACTGCACGAGTAATCATAAACTTGATGTGCGCCTTCGGATTACGAATCCCGGCCTGCAACATTTTATCACGAGACTTATCCGCCATGTTCCCGGCAAGCCTCTGAAAAGTATAGAACATAGCCATATTATCACGCGCAGAAACGCTTTCCTCACTGATAATATTCGGATTACGATTCGTATGAAACAAGTCCTTACGGCGCTTTTCAATAATAGACTTGTACTTTTCCTTCTTGTCTGATTTTTGCAAAAAAGGAAAAGCGAATGCAGCAAAAGATAATGCTGCAGCAAAAGAAGCCAGTAATGTAATTATCATTTCATTATTCATCTTTTAATGCCTTTCTTTTTCCTTTTTGTCTTCCTAATCCAAACGGACTAATCCAAACGGAAAATCCGTTAACTCCTATATTTTGAAGTTAATCATTTGCCGCATAACCACCACTCCGCAAAACATCCAGAACAGCGCCCCCATAAGCAAATAATTCCCAAATTCTTCCTCAAATAACGGGTCGAGATATCCAGGAGACACAAAATAAAGCCCCGTAGCCACAAGCGGCGGCAAACAGGCAATAATCGAAGCCGAAGCAATCGCCTCGGATGAAAGTGCCATAACCTTGCGTTTCAGACGAAAACGCGCCCGAATAACGCGTGCAAGATTAATCAAAACTTCCGACAAACTGGAACCGGTCTGCGCCTGAATAGCCAGCCCTGCTGCAAACATCTTCATTTCAGGCAGAGGCATACGTTTACAACCTTCTAAAGCGGCTTCATGCAGGGGAATGCCGATTTTTTGCTTATCATATATAATCGACATTTCCTCCCCTACAGGGCCATCATATTCACGTGTAATCATGGAAATAGCCTCTGAAACCGGCATACCCGCCTTAAGCAGCCGCACAACAGCCTCCAGCACATCAGCAAATTCTTCCAAAAACTTCTTCTGACGCTTTTTTATCATCCGCTTGAGTATCATGCGAGGAAGACCAAACAGACCGATAACAAAGAACAACCCGACCAGAACAACAGAAAAATGAAATACAAATTTAGCTAAGACCACAAAAATAATTGCGGAAACAAACGACAATGCCCAAAATTTCCCGAGTGCAGGCTTTAGCCCGGCTTGTTGCATCTTAACTGAAATACTTGCATTATTCTGTCCTTTTTTCCCCGCATCCCGCGTAGATTTTAGTTTCTTGGCAATCTCTGCGCGGCGCTTGTTTTGCACGTCTTTTTCATCGACATAACCTTCACCACTGGAGATGCCCCGAATAATTGCAATGTTTTTTTGATGCTGCTTGATGCCTGAATTCATCATCACGAACATAATGACCGCGACAAGGATAAAGACGATCGCAGCAATCAATATTATCTGAAGTGGTTCCATGAGTAATTTTTGTCCTGCTGTGGGAATCCCCTGCTTGAATATAGCAAAACTGGAGATTCTTCGCTAGAGCGAAGCTTAGGGTTAGAACCTATTTCTGCAAAACGTAATAGCAAATAGATTTTTTTGTTAGAAGCAAAGAATGCAGCGTAGTAAAACTACGTAAATGATGAGCGACGACAACACAAACGGAAAATATAAAAGCTATTAACCATAAGCTTCCTCCATGGCATCCAGTACCATATCCGCCACCCCGTATTGACGCGCATTATCAAAGAACTTTGGCCGCAGACCCGATGATTTTTGCCTGGTAACCAGCTTGCCGCTTTCATCTTCCCCTAAAATTTCCAGAGAGAAAAGATCCTGCATGGTCACAACTTCCCCTTCCATCCCCGTAATCTCGGAAACATGCGTTGTTTTACGTGAACCGTCACGCAAACGCTGCACCTGAATAATCACATTAACCGCAGAAGCAATCTGCTCACGAACTGCGGCACTCGGCAGATTCAAACCACCCATGGCAATCATGTTTTCCATACGGGATATAGCCTCACGCGGGTTGTTGGCGTGAACCGTCCCCATAGAACCATCATGGCCGGTATTCATGGCTTGCAAGAGGTCAAACGCCTCAGGGCCCCTAACCTCACCAACGATAATTCGTTCAGGACGCATACGCAGACAATTCTTCACCAGATCACGCATTGTAATCTCACCAACCCCTTCAAGGTTGGGCGGACGCGTTTCCAGACGCACGACGTGAGGCTGCTGTAATTGAAGCTCACAGGCATCCTCACAGGTAACAATCCGCTCCCCTGCCTCGATATAACGTGTCAGACAGTTAAGCATGGTTGTTTTACCCGAACCTGTACCGCCGGAAACCAGAACATTCACCCGGCAGCGCCCGATCGCCATAATCAGCTTCGCACATGACGGTGTCATTGAGCCAAACTCTAACAAATTCTCCAGCGTAAGCTTGTCTTTTTTAAACTTACGAATGGTCATACACGCCCCGTCCACAGACAAAGGCGGAATAATCACGTTCACACGCGAGCCATCCACCAAACGCGCATCACAAATAGGCGAGGCTTCATCTACCCTCCGGCCAATTGCCCCCACAATACGCTGACAGATTGTTGTTAAGTGCTGATTGTCACGGAACTTGATATTCGTGCGCTCAATCTTACCTTCCACCTCAATATAGGTGATATCAGGCCCGTTAATCATAATATCGGCGATATCATCACGCTCAAGCAATTCTTCCAAAGGGCCAAACCCTAACATGTCATCAGCACATTCTTTACCAATTTGCTGTAACTCTATCGGTGTTAAGTCCAGATTACGGAAGCGCGCGATTTCCTCAACAGCAGAATAAACTTCCTCACGCGCAGCTTTGGAATCCATCCGCGCCAGAGCTTTAATATCAATACCGTCACGCAAATCCAGCCATATCCGGTTGCGGCAACGCTGCAAACGCAAAACCGTAACGCTATCACTTTGATCCTCTTTCTGACCTTCTTCATCATCTTGGATTAGAACCGGGTCATCATCCATTTTTTTGCGTTTTTTGCCCGCTTTTTTTGGTTTTTTTTCACTCTCGACCTTGGTCTTAGGCTTCTGAGCAGATACCTCTGCCCCCCCTGCCGGCGGCGTTTCTACAATCGGCGGCGCTCTTTTGGCAGACATTTTCTCAGCAGCAGACACTATCGGCTCTGCGACCTCTTTTTTAGCCTTGATCTCGAGCGTTTCTTCTTCTACAGCAGAATCCGCCTTACCGGCCGCTTTTTTCTCGGCTGCCTTCTTAGACTTTGATTCTGATTGCTTTTTCCCAAACATCGTTCATTTCCTAATTGCCCGTTTCCCAAATCTTAAAAACCTATTTTGACTTCCTCTTTCCCAAGAAGCCACCAAGGAACCCGGAACCACCCCCTTTTAGCTCTTCTTCCACCGCCTCCTCAACCTCAATAATCTTTTTTAATACCGGCAAAAAGAATTTGCCAAGAGCTTCTCCATCCTTATCGGAGAATATTTTTTCAATTTCACTTTCATACTTCATAAACAATGCCGGTATGTAATCCAACACCAAAGCCGGTTGTATTTCCAAAGCTTCAGTAATCGCTGCACGATCAACCTCATGAGCCTTAGACATACCTTGCATATTCAAAACCAGTGAGATATCCGCTACCTGCCCGCCACGTATTTCTGCCAGTTCCTTAATCAGCGAGCGGCAAAAACGCAAAGACGTTATGCTTGGCGAGGTTATCACAACGTTGTGATGAGCCCGGCTAATCACAGCCTTTTTCAAAGCCGGCGCCGCCGCCGACAAATCAACAAAAACCAACGGACATTTGGCCATAAGATTGTCCAATACAGCTTCATATTGCGCCGGTGTGATCCCCGAATCGAGCATCGCATCAGCGCCACTGGACAAAATACGCAGCTTTTCAGATGCATCATAAAACATGCGTTCCAGAGAATCTTCATTCCCAGTCTCAACCGCACCCGCAACATCATGCAACGTTGCCGCCGGATCAAAACCGGCTCCCACACTCAAAGACGACCAACCACCTGAAGCATCCATCAGCAATGTTTTATGCCCTAACGTCCCAGAGGCATTCAACGCCGCTATATGAGCCAATGTACTTGTTCCCACACCGCCTTTCGCCCCGATAAAACAGATCAAACGGCTGTCAGTTACACCAAGATTATCGATAAGTGCTTTTGCAATGACTTCACGCAAAACTTCAGACTTAATGGGACGAACAAGGTAATCACTAACCCCCATCTCAATAAGTCTTCGGTATAAATACACATCATTGACCGGGCCGATAATAATCGCCGATGTGCCTTCATCACAATAAGAAGACAACTCCCCAAGCTTGGCTAGGAAATCATCATTAATGTCATCTGTCTGAATAATCAATAAATCCGGCGACGTCTGTTCTTTAAAAGTTTCAATTACCGTTGAAACATCACCTTCCTGAGTCGCTACCTCCACGCGGGCAAAGCGCCAATCATGCTCCATGTCCCTACCGGCA
>JAGLKL010000098.1 GCA_023141075.1 Alphaproteobacteria bacterium | reverse complement strand
AAACCTTAGCTACTACAGCCCCTTTTTTAATATTTGTGAAACAGGGTTTGGTACGGGGCTGAATTTTCTGGCGGCTTTGAAGATGTGGAGGAATGCGCATGAAAAGCAAAGGCCGGAGGTGTTGCATTTTATTTCTTTTGAGAAATATCCATTGGAGCGTGAGGAGATTACGCAATATCTGGTACATTGGGAAGAGTTGTCGGAAGAACTTGAAATGTTGATGGCGGTGTATCCTGATGTATTAGAGCAGGGACAAAGCTATACGCTTGATGTAATGGAAGGGATAACGCTTACCTTAATTATCGGCGATGTGAATGAGGAAATTCCGAAGTTGGAAGCAAAGGTTGATTGTTGGTTCTTAGACGGGTTTAAGCCCTCAAGTAATCCTGATATGTGGAGTGAGACAGTGTTTTTAAACATGGCGCGGCTGAGTGCTTTGGGGACGCATTTTGCCACTTTTACAGCGGCTGGATTTGTCCGGCGCGGCTTGGAAGCTGTAGGATTCGCGGTTCGTAAAATACCGGGCTTTGGACGCAAGCGGGAAATGTGCGTTGGTGTATTTGAAGGGATTTAGGAAATGGCAAAACGTGTCAATATTATCGGTGGAGGGATAGCCGGGTGTGCTCTTGCTTATATGATTAAGCGCGAGGGCGGAGAGCCTGTTATATATGAGGCTGCACCACGCATGTATGAAGATGAACCGGAGCATGATTGTTCTACTTATAATCCGCGCTATTCAGCGCAGTGGGACGAGAATGCAAAATATTTTTCTATGGGGTATTTCGAAGCTTTGCGCCTGTTTGAGGAATTTGGCGGCAAGGGGTTTAACTGGGATCAGTGCGGGACGTTGCAGCTTATGGCCAATGAAAAGAAGGCGCGGAGGTATTCCAAGACAGTGGCAAGCTGGAATGAAAATGGTTGGAGTGAGGAGGATATTTGTCTTGTCAGTGCGAAAGAAGCTTCTGATATCGCCGGGCTGGAAGTCGAAAAAGAGTGCATGTTTTTGAAACGTAGCGGAGTCGTGTCGCCATTGCGGATTTGTTCTAAATTAATCAAAAGTGTAGAGGTAAAACTTAATCAAAAGGTTGAAGATGCGGCGGCGCTGGAAGGGGATGCGACTGTCTTGGCTTGTGGTGCAAAAGTCACATTGTTCGAAGAAGCTGCGCATCTGCCGATTAGCAGTGTACGCGGACAGGTGACTTTTATCCGGGAGACGGAAGTTTCATCCAAGGTGCGCACTACAATTAACTATGGCGGGCATATTTCTCCTTCGCTGAATGGGGTGCAGTACATAGGCGCGACGTTCCAGCCGTGGCTGAAACATACAAAGGTCTTACCTGAAGATGATGATCAGAACATTCATAATCTGTGTGAGCGCTTTCCGGCATTGGCAGGGGAGTATGACGTCGTGGCCGGTAAAGCCGGGATGCGCAGTGCGGCCAGAGATCACTTCCCGGTTATTGGCCGATTATCAGACAAAGTGTATATATCGGCGGCGCACGGGTCGTTTGGTTTTACCAGTAGCCTTGCTTCAGCCATTATTTTGGCTAAAAAAATTGTTAAAAACGAAGATGTTATATCAGAAGATGTAATAAAAAAAATGTCACCGGGGCGCTTTGGGAAAGCGTGAATAGTTTTATATAGTCATTTTAACTTATCTAAAATCCATGGTAATCTTTAGAGGTTGTTATTCGCTGATGGGTGATAATAAAAGCTATGGGTTTAGACCCTAGTCATTTTACTTATGAGTTGGTCGGCTAATAAATATGGGGAAGGCAAATCTTATGACACGCTATTTAAACAGGCTACGATTGCAACTCCTATGTTATAAGAGGGATGAGACAGCGGCTACAGCGATTGAATACGGATTGCTTGTTGCTTTTATAAGCATTTTTATTATAGGGGCTGTGTTGGCTATTGGTGGAAGCTTAGATGGTTTCTTCATCGAATTAGAGAGCTTAATTTCGTCGGTATACTAAAGCAGGATAATTTTATTTTATAAAATAGCCCTATGGCTTTTATTACTCATTTTGTTTATAAAACTAGCAGTTTTCTTAAAAGAAATCTAAATGTAACGAAATTAGAAATCAGGGTTAAGCATGCCTTTCTTTTTGCCTTTAATAATAGCATTTGTGCTGGTCGTGTTACTGGTCTTGCCTTTGCGCAAACTGGCGCGACTTTCAGGGATTGTCGATAATCCCGGCGGGCGCAAAAGGCATAAAAAGGCCATTCCTCCCATTGGCGGTATTATTATCTTTTCGGTCTTTATGCTCTGGGGTGTGTTTTCCGGCGTTGTGGATTTGCATAAATACTGGGCTCTTTATGTGGGGCTGATTATTTTGCTGATGGTCGGGGCGCTGGACGATCAGTTTTATGTTCCGGCCAAAGTTAAGCTTACCTTACAGTTAGTCGCGGCAGGGATTATTGCTTTTGGCGGGAATGTTCAGGCTGCTTATTTGGGCAATTTATTTGGCTTTGGCGTGGTCTGGACAGGCTTTATGTCCTACCCGTTTACATTAATAGCGATTGTGCTTCTGATTAATGCTATGAACCTGATGGATGGTATAGACGGGCTGGTTGGCGGTATTTCGACCGTGTTTTTTACGATATTTATGTTGGCTTCTATAGGTGCGGGTTCATACGAACAGGCGCAGGTTTTGGGGCTGTTAATAGCGGTTATTCTTGGTTTTCTTGTGTTTAATATGCGTAATCCTTGGCGCCGTAAGGCGAGCTTATTTTTAGGAGATGCCGGTAGCATGTCTTTGGGGTTGGCGATTGCGTGGTTTTCCGTGCATCTGGCCAGAGGGCCGCATACGCCTTTAGAGCCGATTGTTGTGGCTTGGATTATCGGTTTTCCGATTTTTGATACATGTGCGCAGTTCTACCGCCGGATTCGTAACGGGCAAGATCCTTTTTCGCCGGATCGTGGTCATTTTCACCATCACTTTGTCAGTGCGGGAATTCCCGTTTATTATGCTACGCCGTTTATCATAGGAGTGGTTGCTCTTATGGGAGGGGTCGGTTACGGTGCTCATGCGCTTGGCGTACCGGAAGCAGTGCTGACTGCGGGATGGTTTGTTATGCTGGTTGCGCATATTCTTTTGTCTTGTAGGCCTGCGCGTTATGTATGGTTTTTGCGCAAGTTCTTTGCTCCGCTTGTCAAATTTTCGCGAAATGAGACAAAAAATGCGGAACATGTGGTTTCGGGGACTGAATGTTCCAGTGCTTCCGAATAGTCTTGCACGCGCAACATCTTATCGCTAGAATCGTCGCACATAATCGAGATGCATTAATAATAGAGTACGTAATATGTCACGGGTCATGTTTCTTCGGTTCAGCTATATTGCCTTATTGCTATCCCGTATTAATTTAAGACTTTTTCGGGTATTGCACGTGTGCGTATTTGGCATAGTTTGTCTTAGTTTAAGCTCTTGTGTGGAAGGTGTGGATTTGCCCGCGTTTATAACGGACATGCGGCTGGCCATGGAAACGAGTGGTGCGGAGGAGCAAGAGGAACAGAAACCTAAAACGCAAAAGATGTTCCGTAATCGCTCTAATTATCAGCGCAATCCTACCCAAGTTGGAAGTGAGACTCTGCTTGAAGCCAAAGGTAACTGGAATATTGTCGAGCAAGGCGGGGCGATGGATCCTACTCAGGCGCATTTACAAGCGCGTGAAAATGTTAATGTGAAACGCCGTAAGAAGAAAAAAGAATTAAGCGCTCATTTTGAACCGGATGCGAAAAGCGGGGAAGACGGAAAAATGCGCGTGCTGCGTTTGGAGCGTGAAGGAAGTATATTCGATGGGGATTCCTCAGAGTATGATCTGGCGGAAAGCTCTGTTGTAAAGCCGTCCCATACGGTTGCAGAGAATGATTTGTTGCAAAAAATCAAGGCTCTGTTCGGGGAAAAAGATACGGGTAGCAAGAGTTTGAACGAGAGTTCCGAAATAATTGAGGTATCTGGAATAATTGAGTCCTCTGGAATAATTAAACCGGGACACAAGCCCAGTCGAGTTAATGCAGGATCAAAAGAAGAGCAGGCGCATATGATTGGCGGGGTTGTTGTGCCTCCGGCGTTGCCGATGAGAAAAATATCTAAAGCCTCAGATCCTGCGCAAAAACAGGTTTCCAAGGGGATTATAAGACCGCGCGTTAAACCGACTATTTCTGCTTATAAGATTGTGCAAAGCGCTACAAACGAGAAGAAAGAACGGGTTAAGGCTGTAAAGGTACGCAGCGGAAGGCATAGCGGTAAAACAAGATTGGTGATTGAGATCACTCAACCCACGGAATACAAAGTGGCGATTGATCGTGTGCGCAACGTGCTGCGTGTTAAGCTGGAAAATACCCATTGGGCAATCTCTCCGCAGAGTAGGTTCGAAAAAAGTGCTTTACTAGGGACATATATCGCGCGTGAGCAGGGCGACGGCAGCGTACTCTTTGAAGTACGTCTTGAGAAGAAAAGCAGAATTATCAATACCATGCTTTTGCACTCGAATTTATCATCCAAACACCGTGTTGTGATTGATCTGGCAGAGTAATATAGTAGCGTTGTTTCTTGTTGATCGATGTTTTTTTCGAAGGGCGGGGCGAGGGCGTGTCGTATTATCGGTATTACTGAATTTATGAAGGGAGTATCGAGATGAAACGTTTTTTGATGTTAACGGCTTTGGCGATGGTTGCGGCTGCGCCTGTGGTTATGGCTGAAGGGTATGGTGATGGCAGAGGTTCAGGTGGTCATGGGGGTAGAGGCGTGCAGATGCTTAAAATGCTATTTAGGCATCATGACGTTGATAAAGATGGTGTTATCACTAAATACGAATTTTTGAAGGTGTCTAAAGAGCGTTTTGAAAGAATGGATGCGGATTCTGATGGGAAAGTTACTGGAGAAGAAGCCAAGGAACACGCTAAAAAAATGAAAAAGAGATTCATGGAAAGAAGAAAGCAAGGTGAAGGCAATCCACCATCGGATGCAGAGTAAGGTGGGTAAGCAGGAGATTTTGTCTTCTTGCACAGAAATAAGTTAAGGAATTGCCAAGTGCATTCAAAATATCCAGATTTGGAGATATTATCCGATGAAGATCTCATGGTTCGCGTTCAAAAAGCGAGCCATGAGGCATTTTCTGTGCTGGTTGAGCGCCGTACGAAAATGTTTTTTGGTGTGGCTTATCGTATGTACCCGGACGTTAATGAGGCGGAGGATATCGTTCAGGAAGCTTTTCTGAAGCTCTGGACGCGACCGCAAATCTGGGATTCAGGCAAGGGGGTGAAATTTACAACATGGTTTTACCGGGTGGTCACAAATCTTGCGATTGACCATATTCGCAAGAAAAAAAATACGAATGGTGGTGACGCATTGACTCGTATTATGGATAAGAGACCGAATCAGCAGGAAACGCTTGAAGAG
>JAGLKL010000097.1 GCA_023141075.1 Alphaproteobacteria bacterium | reverse complement strand
GACAGTAGTGCACTTGATGCGGGGTTACGACTTGTATGCGGGGTTACGGCTTGTATGCATGGTTACGGCTTGTATAAAGTCAGGGAGAAAATAAAATAGTTGCGACTGGCGTAAAGTTAAACAAATAAAGAGTAAGAACTATCTATTCTTGTTGATCTTCCATATAAACGGCACGCTGAACTTCTTTATAGTCTTCATCGGTAATCAAACCTTTATTCTCGAAGATTGTACGGTTACGGCCTGTGTTTTTGGCTTCGTATAAGCACTTATCCGCGCGCTCAAGAACTTGTTCCATATTGTGAATACCGCTTTCGACAATCATGCCGCCAATAGACGTTGTAATGCTGATGCTGCCCTCTTCCACGCTGCAATTAATCGGCGTATCGCCAATAGAGCGGCGTAGCCTTTCAGCAACCATATAGGCACGCTCGGACGAAACATCGGGTAGAATAACAACGAACTCTTCCCCACCATAACGTGCGATAAGATCGAAGCTTCTGACGCTATTTTTCAGACGCTCGGCAAAAACCTTTAAGACTTCGTCACCGACATTGTGACCATATGTATCGTTCACATTCTTAAAGTGATCAATATCCATGATTAACACAGCCAAGGCTTTTTTACTTTGGTTATTGTTTTCGATAAGCTTGCCTAGATGAACTTCCAAATAACGGCGGTTATACAAACCCGTGAGGCTATCGGTCAGCGCCATTGACAAGCTGATTTCATAACTGGAGCGCAACCGCTCTTGAAAACGTTTACGGCGGATCTGGGTGCGCACACGAGCTATAAGCTCGCTTTTTTCAAGCGGGCGCATAATGTAATCATAGGCTCCTATTTCCATACCGTGAGCTACACGCGACATGTCTTTATCATCGGCAATCATAACAATGGGAAGGGAGCGAGTTTTCTCATTTGAGCGAAGGTGCGAACAAAGACGCAGACCGTCCTCATTCTTAAGGTTCAGGCTAACCATTAAAATATCAAATTCCTGAGAAGCAACCATTCCCATGGCCGTTACCCCGTCAGAAGCAGCCATTACTATGCTCAGGTCAGAAGACAATGCATCGACAATTTTGTCCTTGTCATACTCTTTATCCTCTATAAGCAAAATGCGCGCGCCTTCAATAGGCTCTTGCATGAGATTTGTTTTTTCGGTCACAACACCAAACTGATTAGCCGCATGTTCGCGGAGACGCCATTCATCCAATGCCATTTTCAACCGCGCCAAAGAACGTACACGTGCCATAAGAGCCGTGTCGTTAATGGGCTTGCTCAGAAAATCATCCGCCCCGACTTCAAGTCCACGGACTTTGTCTTCTATATCGGTCAGCGCCGTAACCATGACAACAGGAATATGCGCGGTTTCAGGATTTGATTTAATACGTGAACAAACTTCAAAACCGTCCATGCCCGGCATCATCACATCAAGCAGGACGATATCCGGATTTTCGGTTGCAACTTTTTCCAAAGCCTCTTGACCGCTGGTGGCGGTGATAATTTCGTAATACTCACAAGCCAGCTTGGCCTCAAGCAATTTTACATTAGGAAGTATATCATCGACAATGAGAACGCGTGCTGACATGTTATTGCTTCTCCCCTGCTATCTGTTGTTCTTCCGGTTTCTGCACCCCTTCTGTGTCATGATCACCCAAATGTTTTTTTACCACGTCAATAAAACGGGACACAGAAATCGGCTTGGAAATATAATCCTCGCATCCACCGTTACGTATTTTTTGCTCATCGCCTTTCATGGCAAAAGCCGTAACAGCAATCACGGGAACAGATTTAAGTTCCGGGTGTTCTTTAAGCTGACGCGTGATATCAAGACCGGAAATCTCGGGAAGCTGTATGTCCATTACAATCAGATCCGGCCTATGTTCTATAGCCATATCATAAGCAATATTGCCATCTCTGACTTGCACAGTTTCAATTCCATGTGCCTCAAGAAGGTCATGAAAAAGCTTCATATTGAGCTCGTTATCCTCAACGATTAGAACTTTTTTTGTCATAGCAATGATTAAAAAAACCTATATAAGAGTATAAATCTACAGTTTTTCGGGGCGTTTTTGGCCATCCGGTTTTATTCACCCGTATATCCTATGCTTTAAGACTTGCCAAAACGTTAACATCAGGGGAAAAACCGCTTTATTCCCAACTATTTTTCCCAATAACTTTATTTATTAACCTTCCACTCATTTTTTGTTTTGCAGAAGCTCTGTATCACAGACCGATTCCACCGATTCTATAGCAATAAGGTTCTGGCTTACTGAAAAATCCTCGTATTCAATCTCCATCTCACTGATTACACCATTTTCATGAAACACCACAGACATTTCATAATCAGC
The DNA here is from genome assembly GCA_023141075.1 of Alphaproteobacteria bacterium. Classification (GTDB taxonomy): domain Bacteria; phylum Pseudomonadota; class Alphaproteobacteria; order Micavibrionales; family Micavibrionaceae; genus UBA1672. Next base: position 3,072 of record JAGLKL010000097.1, on the reverse strand, counting down.
TACAGTATCAGATGTATCGAGTGGAAAGAAAGCCAAACGAATATCCCATGCCTTGGTGTTAACTAAATCAGGGTCAATATTTTTTCCTGTCACGTTTTTATCTTCATCCAAGGCCTGTTGCGGCATTTTGTATGTATATTCCCTGCCGATAAATGTGTTTACCTCTATCGGGCCTTCTCCGTCACTGCCATCAAATAACACGGCACTATAAAAACGTTTGCCCTGTTTGATTTTTCCCAGCACATCGAGCGTGTGTCCCAAAGGAAATAACGTTCCTTCCGGCAAGGACTGCACCAAGCCTTCGGGTACGTTATATATTATTTTTTCAGGATATCCCTTTTCTCCGAGTTCCGTAGCTCCGCGGAACTTCTCATATGAATCCCCGTCCTTTTTGCGTTGCACAGTAAAATTAAAACTCTGCCTGTCAAAAGATTCATAGGTTGAAAAATCGCTGGTCACACGGGTAGCAGGCATCGCTATATATTCATAGAGCATGTCAAACTGGTAATTGGACACCCAGCCATCACAAGAGGAATACCACTCATACATCATTTTGCCGCTAATATTAGAAATAAGGCTACCGCTTTTTTTGGAGGAAAGGCGGATGTCATAAAGTGCTTTATGAGGAAAAAATCCTGCCTTTAGTGCCGGGTCACTTACAGCATGCGCATATGTACTAAAAAAGAATAACCCGGCAATAACTTCTGCAATCAAGATCATAGCCAAGAGAAATTGTTCGTATTCTTTATGCCTTCCACTCATTTTAACCTTATTGTTTAATGAGTTTTTTTTATATATTTCGTCCCAGCTTTGCATAAGTTGAGCTTATCCTAAAGATAAGTCTCTTTAAAGGACAGATTTAAACCATACACGGCAAAGCATGCCGCGTCCGTAATAGGCAAATAATGCTTTTAATAGGAAGGATATCTATAGGCGGTAAAATATACTTTTAAGAAAATATTTTAAACCGTTGTTAAAAAATACTTTTTTCTTATGGCATAGTTCTCGCATTTCACCTTGGTATAGGGGTTTTGAGTAACCAGATGTGCTTCCGGCACAACAAGATATGAGGGTTTAGAATTATGACTTCAGATATTGTTCAGAACAGATATGTTTCGCAAGGACATAACCGCCTTTCAGAGAAAGCATTATCCTCTAAGGGCTTTACAGGAAAACACCGCGGGAGAACATTCGGTATTGTCAAAAAAAGCAAGCCTGAGTTGTCACAAGAAAGTGAGCACACTCCTGTAGCCAATGCCAACATAAATGTAAGAAACACTGCTCAGACAAAAACAAGAAGAGAAAAGAGCAGCGTGGATAAAACGGCGCTACTTAAGACTGCATATAAAATGCTCCGTCAAGTCGAATATGAGCTGGCGCAAAAGGAAGAACGCATCCAGACTTTGCAGGAAATTTTAACGATTGACGAACTGACAGGCCTTACTAATCGCCGAGGCTTTTTCCGTGTCTTTGAAAGTGAACTGGATCGCACTAATCGCGGTGAAAATGAAGGTGGTTTGCTGATTATGGTGGATCTTGATTATTTTAAAGCAATCAATGATCGCTACGGACATTTGGCCGGTGATGAGGCATTGAGAACGGTTGGTCAATTTCTAGCAAGTGCAATACGCCCAATGGATATGGTCGCACGTCTGGCCGGAGATGAATTCATCATCCTTATGCCCAATACCAGTATCGGCAAAGCTATGGTGCGAGCACGCAAACTCGGCAATGCTTTGAACGATTTGAGCTTTGAATGGAAGGAAGACACTGTGAGAATCCATGCCAGTATCGGCCTTAAGGAATATGTGCGGGGCGATACGATTGAAAATATTATCGATCAGGCCGATCAGGGTTTGTATCAGGATAAAAGAGCACGGAAAGGCCAAACTTTGTACGCAGCGGAATGAAACTAAGGAGAACGAAGCAACACACAGCGAAGTGCCCTTGGGTAAAAAACAAAAGAAAGCAATTAAACCCGTACCTGTCATGCATCCCCCCCTAACCCAACCCTAATGGCAGGTAAAACCCGAAGCCCGGACGTATTTTTCTAATTCAATAGTTAAATGCGTCCGGGCGTTTTTGCGCTTCTTTTGACACATTCAGGGTTTTGAGATAAAAATGGAAGTTGGGTGAAAGAAAAACAATGAATATATAAGGACTCGGGATAATGAGCCAGAAGTTAAAACACACTATAAAAAAAGCTGAACAGAGTACACCCGGTGATGCCGGCGACACTGAAGATAGAAATGTTATTGCGGCTTTACAAGGCTTTCTTGAGCGCCCGCACAATAAAGAAATAGCTGATTTCAAAGACTTCCTGAGTGAAGGCGTTGGTATCATGACTGAGATACTGGATTTTGAAACCGGGCTTCCCTTGCACTTTTTTGCTCATGGAAAAGTTTCTCTTATTGTGCAAAAAAAAGCGTTGATACTGGACAAAGAGCAACGCCGCAAAGCCAGAGAATTCCAGAAATGGATCGAAGAATTCGAACTTATGACAAAAAATCTGTTCGAGAAACTATCCGCATATATTTCCTTGCGAATTGGGAGCATCAAGAAAAATGTTGAGAAAGAAATTGATGCTATTGATAATACCCTTTCTGCAAGCAGTACTAAATTAGCCGCCTCTAATGCCGGCGCCGCTACTGTTGCCGCTGTTAAAGAAAGAAAACACAGACTTAAAGACTTTTTGAGCCGCCTTAACTCGCATAGTGAGAATCTTGAAAACGCCGAAAATACTGGAGAACTCTTGGATATTGAGGAAGAGTTGGAAGACGATGTAGTGTCGTTTGATGAACGCTCACCTTATAAAGGTAAAAAAGGGATAGCGGCTTTTTTCGCAAGTATCTTCGACGGTTCTTCTGAAATAAACGCACAATCACCGGCAGATCTGTTTGAAGAAACCCAAAGAGAGAATTTCGGTTATTGTGCTCCCGATGACTATGGCACCGATGACACCGGTGATACCGGTGATACTGATGGCACCGATGGCGTTGATGAAGACACTCCGTTTCCCGCCTAGGATCAGAACCTAGTCAAGAAACACTAAACTACCTTCTTTGGCTTAAT
>JAGLKL010000096.1 GCA_023141075.1 Alphaproteobacteria bacterium | reverse complement strand
TTATCTGGGACAGCCCCATAAATTTAATACAGAATGGAAAACAAATGCCTGAATTGAAAACATATAAACTCTTTATCAGTCACTCATGGGCGTATGGTGATGCTTATGATAAGCTCACTTCGTTCTTTGATGAACACCCAAATTTTAAGTGGGTTAATCATTCCATACCTAAGAATGACCCTGTTCATGATGCAGATGACGATGCCGAACTTTTTGAAGCAATTAAAAATAAAATGGCATCAATTAACTGTGTTGTAATGATGGCTGGCGTTTATAGTACTTATTCCAAATGGATAAATAGTGAAATTGAAATAGCGAAAGAGGTATATTCAAAGCCATTGGTCGCGGTTGAACCATGGGCATCAGAAAAAACATCAACTGTTGTCAAAGATAACGCCGATGAAATAGTTAAATGGCAGAGCTCATCAATAGTAAATGCTATTAGAAATAATTCAATTTAGGTAAAATGAAGGGACATCATGATGCCTCCACCAACGAAAATATGTTTTGTAATTATGGGGTTTGGAAAAAAAACGGATTTTTCAACAGGTAAAACTCTTGATCTAGATAAAACATACAAAAACATTATTCGCCCTGCTGTTGTAGGAGCGGGATTTCAATGCGTTAGGGCAGATGAAGTTCAGGACTCGGGATTGATCGATAAAAGCATGTATGCACTGTTAATAGATGCTGACTTAGTCATTGCTGATATTTCAACATATAATCCAAATGCCATTTATGAATTAGGTATACGACATGCTGTTAGGCCATACGCAACAATTATCATAAAGGAAAAAGATGGAAAAATACCTTTTGATTTAGATCATACGAGAATATTTTCTTACACGCATCTAGGAGACGATATTGGTGCCGATGAGGCAAAGAGATGCCAAAGTGATTTAAAAATACGCATTGAGGCAACAACCAACGCGTCTACTACAGATAGTCCCTTGTACGACTATATACAAGATATAGAACCTTTAACACTTTCCTCTACTGAGCGCACAAGACTAATAGGGGATCTATCCAAGAAAGAAGGAATTATATTTGCAATTGTAGAAAAAGCTGAACAACATATGAAGATGGATGAATTTTCTCAAGCAGCCAAACTTTGGAAAACAGCGTGTAGTAAAGTACCAACAGAAACTTATTTTATTCAACAACATGCTCTTGCAACATATAAAGCAAAAGAACCAGATGAGCTACTGGCCTTACATGATGCATTAAATATAATTCAAGAACTCGAGCCGGATGGAGATACCAATGATCCTGAAACATTAGGGCTCACCGGAGCAATCTATAAACGTATGTGGTTAATTAATAAGGATATAGAGTTTCTGAAGAGAGCTATCATATATTATAAAAAAGGATTTCAAATTAGAAGCAACAGCTATACGGGTGAAAACTATGCTCTTTGTTTAGATGAAATAGGAAATATAGAAGAAGAGGAGGATGACAAGACGTACTACGCTGTCGAAGCGAAAAGAACTAGAAAAGAAATATTAAAGTCTATGGAGGAGCTTATAAGTATAGATGAAGAAAATGCGAATATAGAAGATATATGGTCCTATGCGACTCTAGCAAATTGTCATTATGGTTTAGGAGACGCAACCAAGGGTGATAAATACGAGGCAATCTTTTTAAAATTGGCTGACGCTGACTGGAAAATTGAAACCTACAGGACGAGTAAAGATCGATTAATTAAATTAACTCAGTAGTAATTCGCCGATTGAAAAGTTAGAGGGCGATGCTAATAATAATTTAGACATGTAATTAAGGAGTAAAAAATGGGATTGCCAAGAACTTTTGTTGGGTTTAGTAGTACCGATATTCATAATTACAGGCTTATGCTAGCTTGGAAAGCAAATAGAAACATGGACTTCAATTTTGCTGATTGTCAGCTAAATGGAGAAATAAATTCGGAAAGCGAACAATATATAAAAAGAAAGTGCCGCGAACGAATTAATATGGCAGGAAAATATGTGCTGCTTATTGGAGATGATACTAAAAGTAAGCACAAATACGTGCGTTGGGAAGCTGAAGTCGCAATTGAAAAGAACTGTACGATTATAGGAGTGAACCTTGACGGCTCACGCAATATGGTGAGAGATACGTGTCCTCCAATTATACGAGAAATTGGTGCTATTTTTGTCCCATTCTCCCCTAATATAATCGCTTATGCCATCGAAAACTATAAGATGCATAATGACAATGATTATTACCATTACCAAGACTATATATATAAAAGCCTAGGGTATTAATCATGGCGGTGGGTTAGAAAGCTGTCTACTTTTATAGGAGTTATTCACTAAATGGTATATAGATTTACTCCCAATATGCTTGAGTGATAATATAGCTCTAGAGCTTAAGTTTTTTATCAAAAGCAGATCATTCTATGATCTACTTTTTACGAAACGACGTATTGCACCTTCTTGTTTTTCATTAACCCATTGCTGAGTCCATGGGTGAGCGCCCATTGTTTTATCGTCACGACAAATGCTTCTATTTACAAGATAGTTAACTGCAGGGTTAATTCGCCTAGGCGTCCAATCAAATTTGCTGGCTATTTCATTCAAACTTGACGGGAAGTTGTCATCATTGAGTATCGCCGAGGCTATCCTGAGTGCGTCCTTCTCAGGTTCCCATTCCATAAATGCCTTATCGAACTCAACAAATAATTCACTTGCTGGCATTACACGATCAAACTGGACTGTAAAAAATGCCCTTAATTCATAAAGGCCGTCTTCAACATCTTCTTTGGTTAATTGCGTTTTTTCAACTAAGTCCTTCATCGTTAGCATTGGATCATGACTAGTGCCCGTTTCCGAATTGTCACAGAAAATTTTTGTTATCGTTGTCGCAGCTACACTATACCCAGTGTCAGGTAACTCGTCACTTATTGGGGTTTTACCAAGGGCTGGCTTTTTTGAAATTCCATGAATATCATTTATAAGCTGGGATAAGTTAATTTCATTTGTAATTTCAGGAGAGTAATGACCCATCAATAACGGTGGCAATTTATTATGAGGAAGATCAAAGCGCAAAGGAATAAACTTACATTTTTTATCAAGCATACGAACTAAGCCTGCATCCATTTCTTGTTTAACCCAAGGTTTTTCCATAGCGGTAGGTGATAATAGAACAATAAAATGAGTACATACCCCTAACCCATCATCGATACGTTGACGTAGACTATCCCCAGAAGATATTTCCCACTCTGCCCACCACGTATCTATTCCATTACTCAATAATTTTTTAGCAATATTTTCAGCTAGTTTTTTATCTTCCCAGCCAAAACTTAGAAATACCTTTGGTGACACCCTTTTTTCCTTTTCAATTAAAGTAATATTCTGCAAATCTTCTTCAGAAATTTTTTCTGTTATATGTTGGAGTAATTCCTTTGATCCTTCAACTTTCATCGACATGTCAGAAAGATCATCTCCATAAATGATCACAGTTGGAAATTCTCCTGTTAACGGATGACGTATAGAACGAAACCTTTCACCAAGTTCGTCTTTCGCAACCTGTGCAACGCTATCCATAACACTCTTTTCGAAGTCACGTGAATTAAATTTTTTACCATTAAAAGTTAGCATATTCGACTACTGTTGTTTTTCTAAGAAAGGTTCGTATCGTAATAAATAAAGGGGATGTAAAAAACATTTAGTCTTTTCTCGCCACCCATTGGGTATGTTCTCTAGAAAAGGCAAGCTCTGCTTCATTTATAAAATCAGAAAAGTCCTGTTCGTTCTGAACCTCATCAATTCCCCCTTGTATAATACCAATCTCATGTGCCGTTAAAAAATAAGAAGCGGCAAGTTCATTGAATTTTTTTATCTGCATCCACCCCAAAATCGCAGAAGCAATAACAATTAACGGCTCAGTAGGCCAATATAACCACTCTGGAAAAACTATCCTTAGAAGAACACTTGAAATTGCCAAAATATAAACTATCAGGCATACAACCAGCCATATTCTATGGCATTTTTTATTGTAGTTAACCTTATTACTATACCAAGATCTCTGATTTTTTATTCTTTGTTCAAGATAAATACCTTTACGTTCATTCAGCGATAATCCTCGAATTGTATTCATTCTTTCAGTTATTTGATGATTATCAGCGGATAAATTATCTGTACTTTCCCCGATGTGCTTGTTTGCTCGTAATATTTCTGCAAGAAAATTCCTGAAATTACTTTTAGGAATAGCTGGACTTTCAGTATCTTCAAAGGGTTCTGCTCTCATCATATAGCGCCAAGAGGACGTTTTTATAGATTCTGCTAAAGCACGGCACTTATACCATGCTTGTTCTGGTTTACTTGAAGACCTATGTAACAACAATAGAATAGGAGCAATAAAAATCAGCGCGTAAATAATATAATAAGTAGATGAATTTAAAGAAACCATTGCTAGAGCTGCTGTCATAATTAAAAAAGAATATTCCCATTTTAATAAATTAAAATATGATCTCTGTGCCAGAGCAGAAGCCGCAGACGCAGAAATATACAGTGCAGGATATTGATCATTATCCATATTAAATTCCTTGCAGCTTGAATAACACTAGACTGTTGCCACGACACCATACATGTTGCACCTTATAGCTCCAAGCGAGGCTGATAAAAATCATCCTGTTTTTTAGAAACGGCATAAAAACTTCCCCTGAAAGCTGTGGTTTTATATATAGAAAACATACAATTTTTGCTTGTAAAATACAACGACTACTAATCAAAAACTACGCCGTCTCTAATGCTACCCTAATCCCGTCTTCCGAAAAGCCATAGACCCAAACAGTACCACTATTTAAAAGTGCTTTTGGGGACTTATACCTTTTCTTTAACTGCTATTATGGGCTTACACATAGACTGTGCTTGTTTTATTTCCCATGAAACCCATTCACGTTCATGAGTATCTTCCCCGACAAATACAATAAAAAAATCCGCTTTTTTAATTTGTTCCTTAATACGACGTTTCATGTATTTAGTATCTGTACTTTTTATTTTCACATCTGTAGATACATCGTCAAAATCAAGCTCGAAGTTATTATTATTAACCCATGCCATAATCATATTTTTATAATGACTATCACCTTTTGAATAATAACTGATAAATACTTTATTTGATTTACCGTTGATAAACAAATAACCAACGATACCTACAATAGCAAAATATGCTAAGGGTATTGGCATATAACCGCCTCCTAAATAAAAGTTACTGCTACAATAACCTATCATGCTTACTCAAGTAATTTTATTTTAACTCCGTTCACTACCACCTAAAAATTATCATGATAATAAAGATAGGTTGCAGAATATTGTAAATTCAAGTTAAGTTGTAATATCGAAAACTCGACCTGTGTGATTGGAATCCGGAGGAAGGTACAGCCTAATCTTTCTCCAGCGTCCCGATCACCTTCAAATTTTTACTGCCATATTCAAAAGTGCCGTGCCATTG
>JAGLKL010000095.1 GCA_023141075.1 Alphaproteobacteria bacterium | reverse complement strand
TCACGGAAGATGTTGAAATTCTGGCCGAGCATAACGGCACGCCGGTCTGGGTGAAAAAAGGATCTTTCATGGCCACGGCCTTCCATCCGGAATTGACCTCGGACGCACCGTCACCAATGCATAGAGCTTTTGTAGAGATGGTGAAACAAAACGCCTAATCTTACAAAAACCGCTTAGATCACCATTTTGACATTTCCTGCTCCGGGAGGGCTTCGTCGCTTGTTCTTTCGGCAGGATTACCAGCCTACGCGCTATAATATTGAACCCACGAAATATTTTTTTATGGTAATTATTTTTTTTATATTGTATCTTCTGTGTGTTATGGTTTATTGTTAATATGTTTATTTAAAGAAATAAAAAATAAGGGGAAAAATAATGGGTTTTTGGGATGATGCGCGTAAAGCACGTCACTTTATAAAAGATTTTGGAGGAGCCGCTAAGAAAACTGGAGATGCCGCCGACAAGGTCAACACAGCTAGAAAAGTGAATGATGTTGCTAAGACATCAAATCTAATTAAAGATTGTGAGTCAAAGCTTGAAAAAATCGGAAAAGATGATATTCCGGTTTCTGCAAGCACACCCACTGAAACTGGTAAGTTTATTCAACTTGCATTGCACGTTGATGCTGATGGTAAAGTCGGTAATGGCACAATAGAGGCTCTTAATAAACGCATTGAAGAAGAGTTTGCAACAAAGCCAAAAGGTTCATACCGTGAAAGGTTTAAAAACGCTGTTTCTAATGTTTTAAAAGATGAATTTGAAGATCTAAAAGGCAGAAGATACAATGATGCATCAGATATTGATGGGCGCACTGTGCAATTTTTAAGTCAATCAGTTTACGGGGAGGGTGCTTTTTGTGTCCCAACAACACTTCGGACCTACACTGAAGCAATGAAAGAGATTGCTGAGGAATCTGGTAATCAAGAACTTCAAGTGGCAGCGCATAAGCTTGCATCAGAAATTGTTGCAGCACCAGAAAACGCTCCTGTTTCAGGAAGAGCAGAACCAGAGTTGAGTAGTGCTCTAGGTATGGGGTAAGGATTTATCCCTTACCCACCGTTTTCCACAAAGGATCGGTTAATTCATTCAAGAACTCCTTATGTGCAAGGAGTTCTTCTGCGTTTGGAGCATGATGGGGGCGGGGTTGTCGGTATACTCGCTCTAGGGGCTTGTTTTCGCCGTTGGCAAAATCCCCGTTTTGCGCGGGTCTGTTCTCATCAAGCAGGCCAAAGCCGCGCTGCCGACCGCCTAATAGTTCCAGATACACTTCCGCCAACAACTCGGAGTCCAAAAGTGCGCCGTGATAGGTGCGCTCAGTATTATCAATGCCGAAGCGTCTACACAAAGCATCCAGATTGGCCGGGGAACCGGGGAATTTTCCACGCGCAATCGCCAGAGTGTCAATTACGCGCTTAGAGCCGATTACCGGGTGACCGACTTGCTCCAACTCCCAGTTAATAAAGCGCATATCAAATTCAGCGTTATGAGCAACCAACGTTGAGTTATCGCCGATGAACCCCAGAAAATCGCTATAGACTTGAGAAAATACTGGCATGTCAGCCAGAAAAGCATTGCTAAGACCGTGCACGGCCTCGGCTTCGGGCGGCATATCGCACTCTGGGTTGATATAAATCTGCAGGGTTTTACCTGTTGGCAAGTGATTAACCAGCTCTACCGCGCCGATTTCTACAATCCGGTCACCGTTAAACGGGTCTATCCCGGTGGTTTCAGTGTCGAACACGATTTCACGCATTGTTTAGTCTTTCGTTTCTATTATTTCACATGGACAGTCTTTAAGCCCACTCAACTTTCTGCACTTCTTCTTCCTCTTTTTCATCTTCCGGATCATGTGCAAGGCCGGATTTAATGCGGATATCGAGGAGGGCTTCTTTGAGGAGCTTCATAGAATGACTATGTCCTAGCCCCGTTTTTATTACATAGTCGGCACGCTTGCATTTTTCTCTATCGGGCATCTGCCGCGCAAGAATTGCTTCCAGTATGGTTTCATCTATGTTCTCACGTTCCAAAGCACGTTGTCTTTGCGTGGCCAAAGGTGCACTGACGACCAGAGTATAATCAATGTGTTTATCCGCTCTCGTTTCAAACAAAAGCGGAATATCCAGACAAACTATAGAGCGTCCGAACATAGTTTGCTGCGCGATAAATCCCTGCTGATCCTGTCGCACGAGAGGATGGAGGATATCTTCCAGTCTTTCGCGCAATTCATTACGCTCAAAGACAAGACGGCCAAGCTTTGCCCTGTCCATAGAGTAAGTTTTTCTCTTATATAAATCTGGAAACTCAAAATAGGGAAATGCTGCAGCAATATCTGGGCGAGCCGGGCTATCAGGCTCAAGTAACCGGTGCACGCATTGATCGGCGTCATGGACAGGAATACCTGTATTCTCCAGCATTGCGCCGATTGTGGATTTTCCCATCGCAATAGAGCCGGTCAGTCCTAGGATAATCGGTTTCATGATTCTAACACCTTTTCCTCTAACTCTGGCGTAACTTCCGGCATGATACCGTTCCAGAGTTCAAACCCAGGACGAGCCTGATGCAATAACATACCAATTCCGCTCACGCAGCGAAGCCCACGCGCCTCGGCTTGCCTCAGCAATTCCGTATAAAGCGGAGCATAGACAACATCTGTCACCAATGCGTCGGAAGACGCTTTCGATAAATCAATCTCCAAACGTGGCTTTCCTTCCATGCCAAGAGACGTGGTATTAACGATAAGATTTGCGCCCTCAAGCACGTCACTACGCTTTTGCCAACTTTCGACTTTAATCCTGTCCGCACCCGTTTGTGCAAGCTCTTCAGCTTTTTCGCGCGTGCGGTTCAGCAATATTATCGAAGGCGCACCTTGTTCCAACAGGGCATAGATCACCGCTCTTGCTGCGCCTCCTGCACCGAGCACAACTGCTGCTCCGCCATCAAAAGACCAATCATTCCAACTTTCATTAGCGCACGCAGACAAAATATTTTGTGCGAACCCGAAAGCATCGGTATTCGTTCCATGCAATCTGCCGTCGCGAATGGTTACAGTATTAACCGCGCCAATTTCCCGGGCGCGCTTATCTACTTCATCACATAATTCCATAACTGCAATCTTATGCGGAATAGTCACATTAAACCCGGCCAGCCCACGCTCCACTAATGCACGCACGCCATCAGCCAGCACTTCAGGCTCAATATCAATCGCCTCATAAGACCCCTGAAGACCATAGACGCGCAGCCACTCATTATGAATCAGCGGCGATTTGCTATGAGCAATCGGATGCCCGATGACAGCGGTTTTAACAAAATTCTTACTCATGGCAGTATCTTACACTCCGTTCGTAAAAACGTCAGTAGCGGTAAAAGCGGCATACCCGTAATCGTGTAATAATCTCCGTCAATACGTTCGAACAGCCACGCGCCGGCCTCTTCAATTTTATATCCGCCAACACAGGAAACCAGCGCATCGGCATTCTTGGCAGCATAAACATCCAAAAATTCCCCGTCAAAGTCATGCATGGTCATATCAGCACAATCAGTATGCGCAAAAACAACCTTCTTACCTTGTACCACACACACAGAAGAATAAAGCCGGTGGGTCTTGCCTGCCAATGCGCGCAAAGCTTTCTTACCCTCATTAATCGTCGGAGATTTCGATAATATCTGCCCTTCAAATTCTAACGTCTGATCCGACCCGATCACCAAAGCATCGGGGTTTTGTGCAGCAATATGCTGTGCTTTGGCTTCGGCAATCTGCTGCGTAATATAAACTGTTTCTCGCTTTTTCTGCTCCAGTGATTTCATCAGGGAACGTTCGTCAATATCTGCCGGAACAACTTCAAAACTTAAGCCGGAGGCCTGCAACATAACTTTGCGCGCCGGGCTGCCGGAGGCCAAAATTATTTGTTCTGCTTTAATCCCCGCCATTTTGCGCTCTTCCCTCTTTCTTTCTCTTTTCCTGAAGCGATTGTAGCAAGGAGAGTATTTCCGCAGCCGTTTCCTCGATTGAGCGTCTGGTCACGTCAATCACCGGCCAGTTATATTTGGCAAATAAACGCCGAGCATTACGCACTTCTTCCTTGATTTCTTCTTCGCCAATATATCTATTTTCGTCGATAATGGCTGAGTGGTTTTCACCGGTGCTGATACGGTTATGGCGTAAAGCGCGAAGATGAGCCGGAGATGCCGTCAACCCGACATATAGCGGCTTTTTCAAAGTCAGATATTCTTCTGGAACATCTATACCGGGCACAAGAGGCATGTTTGCTGTACGCACGCCGCTACGTGCCAGATAGACGCTGGTCGGCGTTTTTGATGTACGGGAGACACCGACAAGGATCACTCTAGCTTTCTTGAGACCCTCATATGTGCGCCCGTCATCATAACGAATAGCAAACTCCATGGCCTCGACCCGTTTAAAATACTCCTTGTCCATCGTATGCTGCAAACCCGGAACCCCGGCAGCGGGCAGACCGAGATAAGCGGAAAGGCTGTTAATGATTGGAGCAAGCACGGGAATATATGGAACTTCTAGATCTTCACAAACTTCAATCAGACGGTTACGCATATTATCGGAAATAAGTGTGAAGATTACCGGGCCGGGTTTTTCAATAATCTTGCTAATAACACGCTCTAACTGGCGGTCAGTGCGCACAAGCGGCCAGAATTTCTGGTGCGGCTCAATCCCGGCAAACTGTGCCAGTACCGCACGGGATATTCCAAGAAGCGTGGAACCGCTGGCATCTGATACCAGATGAATATGAAATTTCCTAGGTCCAAGACGCCCGGATTCACTTGAGTTTTGTGGCATCCCTATTCACCTTAAGATTTTTTGCGCCAAACCGACTTTATCTAAGAAGATGCCTCTTCTCCATCGGCCACTGCTGTTTTTTCCGCTTCTTCTATTTCTCCTTTAAAGCGCTCCAGATACAAAGAATGGAAATCTATTGGTCTTAAATACAGTGGCGGAAAACCGCCTTGCAGACAGATATTAGTGATAACCTGATTTGCGTAAGGAAAAGTAAAACGCGGAACTTCAATAAACAAGATTGGATGATGTTTGCTTTCTGGCACATCCTTGCTGATTGAAGCCAGAGTCGCATAATCAATTTCTACCAGAAAAACCGTCATATCCGATATAGTAGTCGTAATCCGCAAGCTCAACACAACCTCATAAAGAAGCGGAATGTTTTTATCTTGAATCTCGCGTGCGCTTACATTGACCTCGATGCTCATTTCCGGTGTTTCCTGAAGTGCTAGCGAATCGGGCGCTGTTGGGCTTTCGAAAGAAAAATCCCGAATATACTGCCTGTGAATTTGTATAGGGAGCATGTGTTCAGTGTCAGGACTTTGTTCTGCCTGTGGTTTGTCTGTTTTATCTGCCATATTCTGTAATTCCTGATTTATAATAGTTTCACTTAAGAATAATACATTTTGCTTGATGAATTTTCTTGATTATCT
>JAGLKL010000094.1 GCA_023141075.1 Alphaproteobacteria bacterium | reverse complement strand
AGAGGAAGAGACTGAGGCACTATCTGAAACGCCGGAGGAGGAAGTTTTTGTCGAAACTCGGGCAGAGCAGAGAGAAGAAGCCGAGGAGGAGGAAGAAGCCGAGGAAGAAGAGAGGGATGATTCTTCCGATACCGAAAAAGAAGAGTCCAAAGAAGAAGAAGTTGAAGCTGAAGACGAGTTGGAAATACCGGTGGCGCTTAGGCGTACGGTTGAGGCAGAAAGCACAAGAAGAAGCGGTAGTGCCGGAGCTGCAAAAAAGAAAGATTATACAGAGTTCAAAGTCGAGGCTAAACAAGGGGCAGCAACCCGTAGCGTGGTTATCGTGATTGTCGTTATTCTGTTGGTATTGGCGGCTCTGGCAGGGCTCATCATGCCCAAATACCATGATTCGGGGCAACGTGATACACGCATAGAGGAGTTGGAAAACAAACTTTCTGCTGTGAAGAAAGAGCAATCCGGTTTTAAAGGGTTTGTGTCGGAAAACTGGTCGGAAGAAATTGAACAGCTTAAACATCAGGCTGAACAGGTAAAAAAGGGCGTTAGCAACACGGTTAACGACGTTAAAACGGTGTCGCATGATCTGACTTCTGCGGAAGGGATCAGAACTCGTGTTGAACAATTACAAACGTATGTCTCTGAAATTTCAGGCGAAAAAGGCGTGTATGCACTCAAAACCCGGTTTGACAAAATGCGTCAGGAGTATACGGGTTCGAAAATCCTAGATACGTCAGTGCAGGCTCTTCTTCCTCTTATCCAACGCTCGCAAAATTCGCAAAGTGAAGATCCCGAGCAGCTTAACGGGCTGATTGAACAGGCAAGAACGCAGAATAAAGCCTTGCAGACAAGCTTTGGCAATGTGCCGCAAAACGAACTTAAGGCCGCAGCTATGCTGTTGGCTATGACGCAGGTTCGTTCTGCGCTGAATCGTCCGGAAGAAGAATTTGATAGTGATCTGGAGCTTTTGATAGGGATGGTCGGGGAGGATGATCCGGAGTTAAATGCTGCTATTGAAAAACTGGCGCCGTATTCGAAGGAAGGGATTCTTACTCCTTCAGGGCTGAAAAGCGAGTTTCAAACCGTCGCCGGTGAGGCTGTGGTTGCGTCGTTACGTGGGGAAGATGTTTCGGTTTCAGACAAACTTTCTGCAAAATTTAATGAATTGTTGAAGGTCGAGAAAAATGGGGAATTATTAACGGGTACGGAAACACAAGCCACGATCAACACAGCAGAAAAGCTGGTTGAGGAAAATCGTTTCAAAGAGGCTGTTTCCATGTTGAAGAAAAATTTACATGCAAAAGAACTTGAGCCTTTGCAGCCATGGATAAGAAAGGCTGAAGGTCTGATTGCTTCAAGAAATCTGGGTGACATGCTCGAAGAATCGATTGATTTGAATTTCGGGTCGGGATTATTGGGAGGAAAAGTTCTGGAGAGCCGGAAGTACTGACTCTGTAAGTACTTAATTTAAAGTGGGGGCTGATAATAACTTAACAATGCTTTGTGCCTTTTTTTGGGTACAAAAGGAGTAGTACAGTAATGATAAGAACATTTTTGACTCTTGCCAAAATAGGGCTATTTTTAGGTGCGGTGGTATGGGTTGCGGAGCATCCGGGAACGATTGAAATTAAATGGCTGGATTATGTTCTGGAGTTTCATATAGGCTTTTTCCTGTTTGTTTTGTTTGTGTTGCTGGTGACGGGGATATTCCTGTTTGCTGTTATCAAGAGTATTTTTGATTTTCCAAAGACCATGGAACGCTATCATGATATGACGGGCAAGGATAAGGGCTTGAAAGCTCTTAGTATTGGTTTGAGTGCTGTGGCGGCAGGGGATGCAAAGTCTGCGTCTTATCAGGCTTATCGCGTCAAAAAATACCTGAAGGATGAAAACCCGCTTTCTCTTTTGCTGGAAGCGCAGGCTGCGCGGTTGCAAGGGGATGAGGCGGAAGCTTCACGCGCCTATATAAAGCTTATGGGTAATGAAAATGCCGGTTTTATGGGTGTACGCGGGCTTTTGCAATCTGCGCTTGATTGTGGAGATTATAACGGGGCGCTGGAGTTGGGGCATCGCGCTTTGCAGGATTATCCCAAACAGGGCTGGATTTTGAGCATTGTTTACGATCTGGAGATTCGTGCGCGTAACTGGGATAGTGCCAGCAAGATACTTTACCGTGCGGAAAAAGCCGGAGCAATCATTGCAGAAAAAGCGCTTAGTGATCGCGTGACAATGCTTTTAGCGCAGGCACTTGAGAACAAAAAAGCCGGTGATGAGGCAGGCTATTTCCGTGATTTGCATAAAGCATATAAATATAATCCGAAGTTTTTACCGACGGCACTATGGTTGTCCGATATGTATATAGAACGCGGCAAGCACAAGGCTGCGGTTAATATGATTGGCAAGGCATGGAAGAACGCTCCTCATCCTGAGTTGACCCGTTTATGGGCTAAAGCCTACCAACCACCGAAGAATAACGATTCCATGGCGCGTGTACGCTGGTTCGAAAAATTGCTCAAGCTCGATCCCAAGAGCGTGGAGGGCTTACAGGCTATGGCCAGTGTAATGACGCAAGAAGGGCTTTGGGGCGATGCACGGCGGCATCTGGAGATGGCTGAGGATATTCGTCCGAATGTACATCTTTACAAGCTCTGGGCGGAGCTTGAAGAAAAAGCAACGGGCGATGAAGAGGCTGTCCGCTTTTGGTTGGAAAAGGCTGCGGATGCGCCGCGTGAACGTGTATGGATATGCTCGGAGACAGGCCGGGTTTACGATGAGTGGATGCCGATTTCCGATCAGGGCTTGTTCAACACGATTATCTGGGACTTTTCGCAAGGTCGCTCTTTTGCTTTGCCGCATCTTCAATCTGCCAGACCTATCGCCGGGCTGATTACTTCTGCGCTTTAAGCGGGGTGAGGCGGATTTTGTGTTTTATACCGATTCTCATTCTTTGAATGATAATCGATGTTTATACGCCACGCAGGCTTCGCGCTAATTCATATTTATCAAATGAATACGAATTGGTATCACTCATCACCCGTCAATAAGTCATAATCTGCTTGAGTTATTATTTGATTGCGCATTTTCTCAATATATTCGCAGTGGTTATAAGGTTTTTCGAAAAAATTATATTGTTTTGTCAGGCGTTGCATGAGATCCGTGTCTTTGTGCAAAATTGCAAAAATGAGTAGGGGTTTGTTTTCTCGCGTAACGCCAAAAATAAAGTAATCGCGGCAGTGAATAACCGGAACTTCCTGATTGTAAAGACTTATATAGTGGATGAAATCTCCATCCTCATTCACCATTTCCTTGATGCTTTGATCGAAGGCTTTATAAAGGCTTCTCATAGTTTCCTCCCCCTCGTTTCTTATGGTGTAAGTAGCGATATTGTTCCAGTCATCGGCGACGGTTTTGGTGATTTCGTATAATGGACTCATATATTCTGTCTTCCTCTTTGCGATTTTCAATAACTGTTTCCATGATTTGGCACATCTTTTTTCTGGAGTAGCGGCTTTTTTTGCCAAGTATTCGTAGGGCAAAAACGGCCTCAAGATTTTGATGCATGGTGTGATCTCTTCCGTCGTCAATTTCGGTCAGTATTTTTTCGAGGATTAACTGCTTGATCGTTTTTCCTCTCAATATAGCTAGGGCTTTAATTTTTTGGTGTTGTGAATCGGGGATATCAATGACGAGTCTGCTCATGTTTTTTGCCGTCCTTCTCTTGCGAATATATTCCTAATATAGCATAAACAAAAGAAGAGCGCAAAAATGCACAGAATGCACAGATGTACAAATGTGCATTTGTGTGATTTTTTGAAGAAATATGGCTAATAATGGCTTAAAATTTTAGAAACGTACCTTGCCTTTGCGCCAGAGTTGGAACAATCCAATGCCGCCGAGGAAACCTCCGAGATGGCACTGCCATGCTGTGTCGGAGCTAATAAGTCCGATGCCGATCATGACGGCAATCCATAATATGATGATCGGGAAAGGGCCGCGTTTTTGGGCTTGGGAACCTGCTAAACCACTGAAATTTATTATAAGCAGCATAGCGCCGAATAGGCCGCTTATGGCACCGGATGCACCGATGACGGGTGTGGTGGAGCCGGGATTGAGAATAAAGTACACTAAATTGCCGCTCATCAGGCAGAAAATGAAGAAAATCAATGTGATACGCGCCCCAAACTGACGTTCGAAGAATACGCCCATAGCCATCATCATTACCGTATTGGTCAGTAAATGGATCCAGCTTCCGTGTATAAATGCGGTTGTAAACGGTGCTATAACTGCGCTCCAGACCCATGGGATTGTGCCAGAGTAATAGGCCGGAACAAACCCAAAATTCATATATAGAACAAGGCGTTGAGCGTCGTCCATGAAGAACGTTATACACAGATGTACTGCGATTATAGTAAGGACGATAATGCGGGAAAACGGCGGGATTTTTTGCCAGTTGAAAAAAGGCTTTTTGCCGGATGTGTTATTATGAGACATGCGATACCGGTGGCGATATTCCTTTTCCAGTTTCTCGCGTTCGTTTTCCTTTTTTTCTTTTTCTTTTTCTTTCCCCCTAGCAATTTTATTGCGCTTTTCCAACTCGGGGAAGTGCAGTATTTTATCTGTATCCTCTTGATTTTCTTTATTATTGTTGTTGTTGTTCATGATGCGCCATGGTTTCTCTTTGCATTTAACCTTCATTATTAAAGAGATTACATAGTGCTGGCAAGTAGGGAAGATATGTATTCTCTACCAGTTATCTTTATATAGTGGTTTCATTTAAGAATGCGGATTTATGTGCATCATCTTAAACTCATTTTGACGCCGATATCAGCATTTTTCTCGCGGTCGTATTTGTACGTGACGTCCTCATTACCTTTAGGTTTCAGGAAACCCGGCGGTGTTACACGCGTGACCATATCCGCTGATTTAGCCAGAATTTCTGTTGCCGAGATTTTGGCATGGCTGATTTGACGGGTTAGTTCTGCAAAAGCGATAGCAAATTGTTCTTTGGTAATTTCCATGCCCATTACCATCATCTCTTTAATCTCACCTAAAGAGGGGATTGCGCCTTCAACACTTTTACTAAAGCGGGCGGCTATTTGCTGAATTTCTTCAAGTGTTTTCTTTTTCGCTAGCTGTTTGCCACCGCCGCTTTTGCCTTTGGACTTGCCTTCTTCGTCCTCGTCTTCTTCATTGTCAGTTTCGTCATTGTCGTTAATAACCTGAATTTTTACGTATGTCGGTGTCTGGAAACACACAGGGTATTCTTTTACGACTTCAGGAGCCAGTTGTTTGCCGCTTAGTCCCGGTTTTATATCAATTCTGATAATGTCGGGGTTGCGCCAATCAAGAACAATACAATGGTTTTTGTATTGTCCTATTTGTTTACAAGGTTTTACAAACCTTTTTCCCGGATACAAGGCTTCTTTAATATTGGCAAATTCCAGAAATTTTTGTACATCAACCAGCATATTAATTACTCCGTTTCATCGCGATTTTATAGTTTTCCCAATGCGTAAAAATA
>JAGLKL010000093.1 GCA_023141075.1 Alphaproteobacteria bacterium | reverse complement strand
TGACATCGTTACTTCGCTTCTTACGTAGTTAACTACGCTTCGTCGCTTGTTCCTTGTCATGAAGTAAAGCAAAACGACTATAACACGTGACTACACTACCTAAGTCTCTTATAATTTTTTGGCTACTTCATCAATCAGTGTGTCTAGCTCCATACCGTGCGAACGTGCTTTGAAATTCAATGCCATGCGATGACGCAATACCGGAGCGGCAAGAGCAAAAACGTCTTCTTCAATAGGAGCGCTACGCCCCTCAAGCAAAGCACGTGCACGCACAGCCAGCATCAGTCCTTGCGATCCGCGTGGACCTGGTGCCCAAGTCACATACTCATTAACATGCTCACATGCATCCTCGCCGGGACGTAAACTACGCACCAGCTTGACGATTATATCCACGACACCTTCACCAACCGGCATATCCCTCACAAGACATTGAATATTCACCAAATCTTGTGCTTCCATAACACGAGAGATTTCAGGCATTTCATTGGTCGTGGTTTGAAGGACAATTTCACGTTCGGCCTCGATGGTAGGATAATCAACATTCACCTGCATCAAGAATCGGTCAAGCTGTGCTTCCGGCAAAGGATAAGTCCCTTCTTGCTCAATCGGGTTTTGTGTCGCAAGCACGTGAAACGGTTTCGGCAAAGGATGAGGCTGTCCTGAAATAGAAACCTCTTTTTCCTGCATTGCTTGGAGTAGGGCAGATTGTGTACGCGGTGATGCGCGGTTAATTTCATCGGCCATGAGCAGTTGGGTAAAGATCGGTCCCCTGATAAAACGAAAAGAGCGATTGCCGCGTACATCTTCCTCTAGCACCTCCGATCCGAGAATATCGGTTGGCATCAAATCAGGCGTACACTGCACCCGGTTGGAGCTAAGTCCCAAAATTCCGGCCATTGTTTCCACCAATAAGGTTTTGGCTAGTCCCGGTACACCAATTAAAAGAACGTGCCCTCCGGCCAAAAGCGTGATTAAAGTCTGATCGACTACGTCTTCTTGCCCGATAATAACCTTGGCAATCTCTTTTTTTACATTGTTTATTTGCTCAAGGGCTTGAGAAAAAACGCTGGAAATATCGTTTGCAGCAGGTGTGCCGACCATGATTCACAATCCTTTCATATTCTCTTGTGGACACTTGGGGTCTAAACCCATAACTTTTATAATAATACGCATATAAGGAGCGATCATAATAGCGATCATAATAGAGTGATTAAAAAAGAAATAACAGCCCCCAGAGGGTAATACTTCATGACTTTAAATGTAAAACATAAAATACCCGTACAAAGCTGGATGAGCGCGGCGTTTATAAAGAAAGTTTTTACCGCGTTGCAAGGATCTATCCCGTCCGAAGAGCCGCAGGCTTTGCTTGTTGGCGGGTGTGTGCGTAATGCTTTATTGGGAAAAGAAGTGGACGATATCGATATCGCAACTCCTCTGGAGCCGCAAAGCGTTACCCGAATTTTGGAAAAAGAAAAAATAAAGGTCATTCCCACCGGCATAAAACACGGCACGGTTACGATCGTAAGTAATACTAATTCGCATTCATCAAATGAATATGGATTAGAAGGTCGCGACTGCGACCCGCACGATAGTGCGAAGCTTGCGTGGCGTTTGAACGTCGATTCTCATTCAAAGAAGGAGAATCGGTATAATAATATTCGTTACGAAATAACAACATTGCGCCGGGATGATAAAACCGACGGTCGCCACGCTGAAATATCTTTTACCGAGAGTTGGGTAGAAGATGCCAAGCGCCGCGATTTTACACTTAATACCCTGCTGATGGATTTGGAAGGAAATATATACGATCCGCTGGGTTGCGGCTTTGAGGCAGCTCAAAAACACCATATACGCTTTGTTGGAGAGCCGTCCATGCGTATTGCTGAAGATTACCTGCGTATATTACGGTTTTTCCGTTTTAACGCCTATTATTCGGAAGTCGGGATTTACGATGAGGAGGGGCTAAAAGCCTGCCGTGACGCAGCTCCAAATATCAAAAAACTCTCCAGAGAACGCATCACACAGGAATTTTTCAAAATCCTCTCCGCCCAAAAGCCTCATGAAGTATTGAGAATCATGTTTTCTCATGGCGTATTAAGCGACCTCCCGCCCAAAGATTATGACGCAGAATTTTTCGAATATTTTTGCACGTTTCAGTCGCGATACGGCCTACAGGCATTAGCCTCGCGTTTGCTGGTTTTTGCCGGACTGAAAACGAGCCATGTCAAAGCGATGGATGAATATTTGCTGATCCCTAAAGTCTTTATCAAGGACATGGCGTGCATTTTAGGCGCATTGAAGTTGAATGACCTCTCATGCGACAGTGCAATTCATGAGAGCCTCTATAAGTTCGGGAGAAGCGCAACGGCTCAGGCGCTTATAATAGAATTGGTGCAAGACAGGGTTATGAACGGGTATGCGCCAAAGGCACTAAAAACAATTCAGAACTGGGATATCCGCGACTTTCCGGTAAGCGGAGAAGATTTAATAACACGCGGAGCGAAACCCGGACCTGCATTAGGAAAAGAACTCGCACGTCTTGAGCAGCTTTGGATTGATAATGGCTTTTCTATGGATGGGGTAAAAGCGCTGGAAGACCTACTATAGCTCTGTCTGGCGGAGTGCCTCCCCCAAAATCATGGATGTGGCATTAACGATGTTTAATGAGCGCAACCCCTGTTTCATTGGAATAAAGACTCGTTCATCCACACTTTCGTGAATGTGATCGGGAACGCCTGCGCTCTCACGTCCGGCCAATAAAATATCATCGGCATAAAAAGAAAATGCGTGATAGGGTTGAGATGCTTTCGTGCTCATAAGGATAATGCGTGCTTTGCCGTGATAGGTTTTATGAAATTTCTCCCAAGAGCTGTGGCGGGTAATATCAGCTTTATCGTAATAATCCATTGCCGCTTGGCGGATTTTGCGCTCATCCCATAAAAAACCGCAAGGCTCGATAATATCCAGAGAAGCCCCCATGCAAGCACAAAGGCGCATCATCGCGCCGCAATTTTGTGGAATATCAGGCTGGTACATAGCAATTTTCAAAAAACTTTCCCCCGATTTATATAAGTGTACAGTGGTTTGAAAAAAACCATAAGCCTTTTCAAATTGTACCGAGCAAGTGTGAGGCGGCGGCAAAGCAGGGCGCGGACATCATCCACCATGACATAATTCGGGTTGAACGTAAAACAGAGCAGTTTTTATATTTAAACAGTATCTCTGTACTGTGTCCTGTATCGTCAAAATTTATCTACAAAATTTACATAAGCTTGACAGATTCAAATGTACTCCCATATAATAGTCACTTACTTAAATACACGGTAAGCAAGCATTTATGTCTCAAGACCATTTCAAAAAAGCTTCAGAAAAGCCCTTTTCATTAACAGAGAACGAGCGCACAGAGATTGGTACGGCTCTATCAAGATATTTACACATGGCCGACTCTGATCGAACTGCTCTGATTAATGATATTGAAATGACAGGTAGTTTTCGTCAGTTTGGTTATGGCTCCCTTATTGGTGATCCATCCTCTGAAAATGATAAAGAGTATGGCGGTATTGCAGAGGGCTGGGAAAAAGGCGCTTTTTGTAAAGATAGGCACTATCGCGGAACGCCGGATAAGCTTAGCGTTACTATGGGTGCACTGGAAACAGAAAATGGGGAAGGCGGCCTTCCTGGTGTCGTGCAAGAAATTAGCGCGGATGAGAATGGAGAGGGATGTTTTGCAGATCGCGTTCTTAAAAACATCAAAGATTTTGCGCTTAGAGAAACATCTCTTAACCCAATCTACGAATATAAAGTCATTGATATAACAACAAAGAGACATGGCGCAGTAAAAGCCTTGATTTGCGCGGCTGACCCTGAAAATCCACTCTATTTGGGTCGTGACGGTGAGGTTCTAACAATAGAAGATAAGGCAGCTATTATTGCCACTTCAAAAGGCGTGCCTGACTCTAGTCCTCGTAACACAGGTATGGCGTATTGGAGGGATCATGTTCATTGCTGTTCGCTTGGCGGGTTTGAACCAGACCCCAAAATCCAGAAACTTGTTGAGCTAGCTGAACAATATCGTGCGCAGCTAGAAATTGATAACCCAGCATTGTTCGCTGAATTGACGATTCTAGAGGCAAAGAGTGCGCCCACTGGCGCAGCGAAAAGCGTTACATATGCAACGCCGGTTTATAATGTTGATGTTATTTCGGCTTCTAACAATCCAAAACGCGTGATAGAGTTGCGTGATGGAGCGATAGAAGATGCTGACTTGCTGACAGATCCTCTAAGTGCTGCTCGACTAAAAGAAATTCAAATACTTAAAGATGAATTAGAAGCGCCAACACTTCATTAGTAGCAAATAATAAATTCCAGCAAAAATAAGGAAAGCCATGATTGGATTAGTTGTTATTGGTTATGATGTATTGCCAGAAGCGATATTAATTGCACTACAGTGTACGACCGGTAAACAGGAACAAATAATCGCTGTACCTCTTGCGTCAGATGAGAACGCCGATGATCAACGCCAAGCAATTCTAAATGCTATTAATCATGTTAACACAGGAGATGGTGTGTTGGTTTTTACTGATAGTGCGGGCAGTACAGCGGGGCATTTAAGCCTCTCCATTATTAATCAGGCAGATGTAGATGTGATTAGCGGCGTTAATCTGCCAATGCTCTCTAAAGTCGTTGAAAAACGTAATAGCTTATCAGCAGAAGAGCTGGCAGAGCTGGCACGGGACGAGGGTCGCAAAGGTATTACTTGGCGCACACCTTAAAGTACGGTTACTGTATCAGTAATAAAAACTGGACGTTAAGGGATTGATATTGAAGAATACCACATAGCGTGTATTAGTCTTGCACCGTATGATTGTACCCCGTCAGCACAAGTTGGACGAATGAGGAAGTATTGCTAAGGTGATGTTTTTGGCTCTGATACCCATTGGGTATATCGAAGTGGCTGAAAAAAACGCAGATGAGCAAAAAACAGGATCATAAAAAAGCAGCAGACAAGACAGTTCTAACATTAGGCGGCAAACCCGCTGTAAATTCAGTGCAGAAGAGAAGATACGTATTGTTCTTGTTGGATTACGTGGTGAGGAAAGTGTTGCTGAGCTTTGCCGCCATGAAAGTATTCACCAGAATTTATATTATCGTTGGAGCTAGATGGTAGAATAGTGACAGCTTATCCGACCAACACTACACAGAATCCCAGATAAGGAGATAGTATTATGGACGTGGAGAAAGAAAAAAGATTTGCAAACGTTCTCTTAAAATAATTGAAGAATGTGCGTTGATGTGGAACGAAGATGTTAGGAAATACCTTCCTGATGGCTGAAGATAATACATGGAAGATGTTATGTCAGAGCAACTAAAAACCAAAATAATTAGGCATTTCGAGTCTAATCAAGTGCTTTCTGAGCTTGATATCTCTTGTGACATGAAGTCTTGGAAAAGAGAAAGAAGCCTTGGATAGCTATTGGAAAGAGCAGTTACAACTAAGACGGGAGACGTAGTGCAAGTATTTATAAAATAAGGTATTCCTAACGGAACGATTCGAGATACAACTCATGCTGATCGTGTGTTAGTTCCAATAGGGAATCGAGGATACGCAGTGTATCAGATTCATAAAAATGGAATTGCAGTATTAAAAACAGTGTTAAATGCTAGATAAGGAGAGAATTCCATGTCAAATAAGAAGGGTATACGCTTAAAAGTAAGTAAGGGCGATCCTGATGTTGCATATTTAACATTGCCGAATCCGAGCCTGCACTACAA
>JAGLKL010000092.1 GCA_023141075.1 Alphaproteobacteria bacterium | reverse complement strand
CTTTGGTCTCTTGCAGTCGATCCACAAGCAATGCATCCGAGAATCGGTCTGGGAATGGTTCATCATATCGCCCGGCACTATAAAAAAGAAGGCCGCTCTATCCTTGATTTATCCGTGTTGCATTCCAACAAAGAAGCTATTAGCCTTTACAAAAAGATCGGCTTTATCCAAATCCCGGTATTTTGTATTAAAAACAAAAACGTAATTAACGAAGCGTTGTTTACCGGACCGGATCCTCAAGAAATTGAGGAACTCAACCCCTATTCCATGATAATCATTAATGAAGCGCGCAAGCGTGGCATTCGTGTTGACGTGCTCGATCCTATTGACAATTATTTCGGGCTTTCCAGCGGCGGTACAAATATCGTGTGCCGTGAATCATTGACAGACCTAACCTCCTCCATAGCAATGAGCCGTTGTCTGGACATAAGAACAACAGCGCGAATACTCGACAGTGTAGGATTAAACGTTCCCGACCAATTTCTGGCCTCCACGCCCACAAAGAACAAGGAGTTTTTGGAAAAACACGGTAGTCTCGTTGTTAAACCTTGTGTCGGCATGCAAAGCGCAGGTATTACCATTGATGTTACAACAAAGGAGGATCTTCAACGCGCCATCAAACATGCCAAAAAAGTCAATTTCGACGTTCTGCTTGAAGAAATGGTGATGGGTTATGATATGCGCGTCGTAGTCATCGACTTCAAAGTCGTGGCCGCTGCGACAATGAAACCTCCAATAATATTCGGAAATGGTGAACACACAGTATTAGAGCTAATAGAAAAACAAAGCCGCCGCCGCGAGCATGCGACGCAAGGAGAAAACAAAATTCCGGTTGATAAAGAATTATCAAGCACCATTAAGGATGCCGGTTATACGCTTGATGACATTTTACCAAAAGGCAGGGAATTACAACTACGCAAAACAACCAACCTGCAATTTGGAGGAACCATTCATGATGTAACCGACGAACTTCACCCTGAACTCATCGACGCTGCAATAAAAGCCTCATATGCTCTTGATATCCCCGTTGTAGGACTGGACTTTATTATCTCTGATCCTTCGCAACCCGAATATGTCATCGTTAAGGCCAATGAGCGCCCCAAACTAGTCAGCCATGAACCTCAACCCACAGCAGAGCGCTTCATAGACTTCCTCTTTCCGCAAAGCGTCCTTAGAGAGATGTAAAAGCGAATATAGTATGCCAAGAAAAACTCCACCCAAACTGACACATCTGGATTTTCTGGAATCTGAAACCATCCACATCTTCCGTGAAGTTGCAGCAAATTTCGTTAACCCGGTCATGCTGTATTCCATCGGCAAAGATTCATCCGTGCTCCTGCATCTGGCCAAAAAAGCCTTTTACCCGGCCAAGATTCCTTTCCCGCTACTTCACATAGACACAACATGGAAGTTCAGGGAAATGATAATTTTTCGTGATAAAATCCCGGAAAAATACGACATAGAAATGCTGGTTTATACGAATAAAGATGGCACATCAAAAAACATCAATCCTTTTGATCACGGCTCCAAATACACATATGTCATGAAGACACAAGCCCTGCGCCAAGCTCTGGATAAAAACAAATTTGATGCAGCAATCGGCGGCGCTCGCAGAGATGAAGAAAAATCACGGGCAAAAGAAAGAATATTCTCTTACCGTAACAAGCAACATGGCTGGGACCCCAAGAACCAGAAGCCTGAAATATGGTCTATTTACAATACACATATGCAGGAAAATGAGAGTGTCCGGATTTTTCCGCTCTCCAACTGGACAGAAAACGACATTTGGCAATATATCCTGCGAGAAAACATCGAGATTGTCCCGCTTTACTATGCCAAAGAGCGCCCGATTGTTGCCCGCGATGATATGATGATTATGCAAGATGATGACCGGCTCCCATTAAAGAAAAACGAAGAAGTGGAAATGAAGAGCATTCGTTTCAGGACTCTCGGCTGTTACCCACTGACAGGCGCTGTTGAATCCACCGCCGATACAATAGAAAAAATAGTAGAAGAAATACTCAAGGTAAAAATATCGGAAAGACAAGGCCGCTTGATCGACAATAATGAAAAAGATTCCATGGAAAAGAAAAAGCGGGAAGGATATTTTTAAATGGCCAACACTGCACTACCTAGAGCAAAAAAAGATAACAAGTCTCTGCTTCGCTTTATCACCTGCGGCTCTGTAGATGATGGCAAATCCACCCTTATTGGCCGCCTTCTTTACGAAACAGGTCAAATCTACGACGACCAGTTCAAGACACTTCAAGAAGAAACAAACAAATACGGAACAACAGGCAAAGACATAGACTTCGCCCTGCTTCTGGACGGCCTTCAATCAGAACGGGAACAGGGCATAACCATAGACGTTGCCTACCGCTATTTTTCCAGCGAAAAACGCAAATATATTATTGCAGATACGCCGGGACATGAACAATATACGCGCAACATGGTCACCGGAGCTTCTACAGCAAATCTGGCCGTTGTCCTGATTGATGCACGCAAAGGAATTTTAGACCAGACAAAACGGCATTCCTTTATCTCCTCCCTGCTCGGGATCAAGCACATCGTTCTGGCCGTAAACAAAATTGATCTCATAGACTATGATAAAAAAATATTCGATAACATCGTCAAAGATTTTCAAAATTTCTCGCAAGACTTGAATTTCGAAACAATAAAAACGTTTCCAATCTCGGCAAGATATGGCGACAACATTACCGGCCTGTCAAAAAATGTGTCTTGGTATGAAGGGTCGACCATGCTCGAATACCTAGATAATATCGACGTGGATAGCGATATGGAAGCACAGCCTCTCCGTTTCCCCGTGCAAGCCGGAGTTCGCCCAAATCATGACTTCCGGGGAATTTCAGGAACACTGGCCTCCGGCAAGCTCAATATTAATGACACTGCTTTAATCGCGAAATCAAATCAGAAAACAAAAATTAATCGCATAATCTCCCCAAACGGAGAAACCAAAAAAGCCGTTGCCGGGCAAGCATTAACCCTTTGCTTGGAAGACGAGATCGATATCTCCCGCGGTGATATTCTTGCCTGCAGCAAATTCCCCCCAAGCATCGCCGATCAGTTCCGTGCAAAACTTATCTGGTTTAATGATGCACCGATGATTCCCGGACGTTCTTATATTCTGCGCACAATGACTGATGAAACCAACGCAACAATCACAAAATTGCAATGCCAGATCGATATCAACGATTTCTCCAGAAAAGCCGCCAAAGAACTGGAAATAAACTGCATTGGCGTATGTAATTTCTCTACGCAGGACAAAATTGTTTTTGATGCCTATTCAGATAACAAAGCAACAGGGTCTTTCATCCTGATTGACCGGATGACAAACGATACTGTCGGCGCAGGATTGATCGAATATCCGCTCTGGCGCTCGCAGAACGTGCAGTGGCAGTCTCTCGATATCGACAAACAAGCCAGATCCATCCAAAAACAACAAACACCTTTCGTCCTTTGGTTTACCGGGCTTTCCGGCGCAGGGAAATCGACCGTCGCCAACCTTTTAGAGAAAAAACTCAACTCCATTGGCAAACATACTTATCTTCTTGACGGCGATAACGTTCGCCATGGCTTAAACCGTGATTTAGGCTTTACCGAAGGTGATCGCGTGGAAAACATCCGCCGCGTTTCAGAGGTCGGAAAACTCATGGCCGATGCGGGACTGATCGTGCTTATATCACTTATCTCCCCTTTCCGCTCCGAACGTGAAATGGCTAAATCTATCTTCGGTGAAAACGAATTTCTAGAGGTTTTTGTCGATACGCCCATTGAAGTTTGCGCCAAGCGCGACCCCAAAGGTTTATACAAAAAAGCCATGGACGGAGAAATCAAAAATTTCACAGGGATTGACTCTCCGTATGAAAACCCTGAAAATCCGGATATTCATCTTGCTGCAAGTGAAAATACACCGGAAGACTTGGTGACAAAGGTTGAAGCAGATCTTAGAAAACGAAAACTATTATAGAGGTTCTTGCAATGTCACTCCCTAATCTGAAAACCGTCATGGAAAATGCTGCATATGCTGCGGGCAAAGCCGTCATGGAAATTTATAATATGACCCAAAATGAGGTCGAATATAAAGCTGACAACTCGCCTGTTACAGTGGCGGATCAAGAAGCAGAAAC
Source organism: Alphaproteobacteria bacterium (assembly GCA_023141075.1). Taxonomy (GTDB): domain Bacteria; phylum Pseudomonadota; class Alphaproteobacteria; order Micavibrionales; family Micavibrionaceae; genus UBA1672. Next base: position 1,690 of record JAGLKL010000092.1, on the reverse strand, counting down.
CATTATTATTGAAGCTCTGAAAGAGCATTACAAAGACATCCCTATTGTCGCAGAAGAAGCCGCAAGTAACGGAGATTTGCCCGATATATCAGACTCCTCCTTTTTTCTTGTCGATGCGCTAGACGGGACCAAAGAATTTATCTGCAAAAAAACGGATTTTACGATTAATATCGCTTTGATAGAAAATGGCCTCCCGGTCTCAGGAATCGTTTACGCACCGGCTCTCGAAATAGCATGGATATGCGATCAAGGCAAAGCCGAGAAAATCACACTGGTAGATGGTAAAGAAAGCTCAAGAGAGACTATCCGCGTACGCAAAACACAAAACGGCCCGGAAATAGCCGTTGTCAGTCACTCCCACAGCAATGACGAAACCGAAAATTATCTAAAGAATTTCAATATTACGCAGCGCACATCCGCCGGCTCATCATTAAAATTCTGCCTGATCGCAGAGGGAAGCGCAGACATCTACCCGCGCTTTGGTCGCACAATGGAATGGGACACCGCTGCTGGAGATGCAGTTCTAAAAGCCGCAGGAGGCCGCGTAGTGTTGCAAGATGGCTCCACCCTTCTCCCCTATGGCAAAACAAATCAGGCAAACGACACGGACTTCGCCAACCCGTTCTTTATCGCAGATAGTGGATAGTGGGTAATGAAAAGTAACGCACAACAAACATTCGCCTGTTATGCGTTACAATTTTTTTACTCACCGAGTTCATCGAGACGGTTTTTCATCAGGACTAATTGTTCTTCTATTGATTTTATATCTTCTTCCAGAAACAATTTTTCATCTTGCTTAGAAAAATTAAAATTACGGTCAAAGCCCATTGCAAAGTTCCCTTTGCGTCCTTGTCTACGAAAGCCGGAACCACGGTTAGATCCCTGTCCTTGACTACGACCTCTGCCGCGCATAACCCTGCTCGTAACTGTTTTATCTTTATCCGGGCAAGATCCACGTCCGCGTCCTGTCGGTCCCATTCCTTCGGGTCCTGTTTTATCTAAATTCGTCATTTTAATTACCTCCTTTATCGTTTGTTTTACTCTTTTTGGAGATTTCAAAATCTCCTCCTTCAATTTTTAATGCCCAGCCTTTTGTAAGCGCCGTTGCTGAAATTGTCCTAGCCTCGGCCAAAAGCCTTGAAAAAGTTGAGCGGGATATATTCATTAACTTGGCAGCTTCTACCTGCTCCATCTTTTCAACATCCGCTAATCGCAATGCCTCAAGCTGATCGTGAGAAAGAACGACTTGCTTCAGATCACGCATTTTTACTGATTGCGGTTTGTAAAAATGCTCAATCGGTTTATTTGCAATACACCGCTTTCTTCTAGGTCTTGGCATTATTACTCCCATGTTGTTATGAGCATACACCCAAAACTAATATAGAAAAAGATTCGTCGGATTGCAAGCTTTATTTTGCACCTATGTGCATAATTAATGAACAACCCCGCCTCAAGGAAGCAAGGTATCACGTCATTGCGAACCGCCAACGGCGGTGAAGCAATCCAGCCATAAAAAAAACGAGCCGTAAAAACAACCCGTTTTTCTCATATCTCAAAAAAGAAACTGGAATTAAGCAGCGTCTTTCAGGTTACAAGCAGATTGCTTGCCTTTTTCTTCCTGAACGTCGTACTCAACCCTTTGTCCTTCGTTCAAAGAGCGCATGCCAGCTTTTTCAACTGCACTAATGTG
>JAGLKL010000091.1 GCA_023141075.1 Alphaproteobacteria bacterium | reverse complement strand
AAAAGCTGTGGGTTTAGACCCTAGGTGATCTCATTTGCTATTTTTGATCCCAGCTTTTTGAGCCGCCCGACGATGCTTTGATTCTTGTTTTTTACGTCGCCGTAGAGAATATGCCAAGTAATGCTGGTATCATATTTCTTGTTGAACGCGTCGCAAGCATCTCTGATCTGCCTTACTGGCAAAGGCTTGTAGCCTTTTCTAGCCTGACCTGCTCCTATGTCCTTGATCGCGTGCAGAAACGTATATGCGTCTTCATAACTCTTGACTAAAAATTCCTCTTTATATACATCGCGAGGCAGGTCAAAATCAAGGATGCCAACGGGAAGCTCCAGCGTGCGGAGAATAGATTTCCATTCTTTAAAGCTTTCCGGCCCCAGCGTAGAGTACATAATGCGCCCACCGGGTTTTAACAGTTTGCTCAGGCGTGCGATGCCTTTTTCCGTATCTTCCAACCACTGGAAAACCATATTGGCTACGATCAAGTCGTATGTGCCTTCCATTTCTGCCGGAGGATTTTCCGCATCAAAAACCTTCCAGCTAGTCGTATGTCCGTTTTCTTTGGCAACCTCTTCACCATTCACTTGTGCCTGTACGGTCATTGCCGGGGAAATGTCAGAAATGCATATATTTTTGTTTTTATATTTCTTGAAAAGCAAACAGGTCAGATATCCGGTTCCGCACCCTACTTCTAAAATATTTTCGATCTTATCTGCTTCACGGCCTTCAGGCAGATCGGCAATCAATGTTTCCGCAACAATCTTTTGAATCTGACTCTCGCGATCATAGAATTGTGACTTATTATCAAATTTTGTTGCTACACTTTGTTTCCAGTTCATGACAAATCTCCCTTGTCTATACTGTTTTTATCCAAAAATTCCTTTACCTGCTCGGCACACCACTGCGGATGAGTGAGCGGCAAAGCATGCCCTGCCTGTTCTTTCATTACAAGATTAATTCCAAGATCTTCCCAGTGCGTTCGCATTATTTCCGGTGGTAGTATCAGATCATCTTCCCCTCCGAGAGATAATACAGGAACACTTTGAGCCTTTAACTCTTGTAATTTTTCATATCGATCCCAAGACTCAAGCCAAATTAGCCCCTGAGATAATACATTTCCGTCTAGTATAGGCTTGTATATTTGTTGCATGTTTTGAGGAAAATTGCAATTTTTCCAGAACATCTCCATCTGTAAAAACATGTCGCGTTGCAGCGATTTATCCATGATTTTTAACGTTTTGTTACTGACAAAATCAGTGAATCTGCCAAATCCGTTAATTGCTGCCAAACCACCTATCTTATACAGAGGTATGTGGTTAAGTACCCAGAGCGTTCCTAATGAATGTGTCACATAAAAGGCGCTTTCGAGTTTGGGAATAAAAATCCCGGTATTTGATTCGCTCTCGCGGTTGATAAATCCGAGGTCAATGAAATGATGATTATATTCAGGCAGGCGTTTTGTTATGTCCGCCCAGATGCGGCTGTCCTCTCCCCAGCCATGGACAAAAATAATGTCTTTTGTGTTCATCCCTCATTCGCCTGTCAGTGCTTCTTTGAGAACATCGTAATTATCGGGATGTGTTAATATCCACTTACTTTTTAATTTCCACGTATCCTTAAACTCTTGCGCAGTAAAACGCTCAAGGGTGCGCCCGTCATCCAAAGACATGATCTTGTGACCCGTTGCGCCGGCGATGGATGCGGCTCCTGCAATATCCCACATAGAAAAAAGTTCCATGAATGATATTCCTGCAGCCTGATGCATAAATGTCGAATAACATCCTTGTACAGAACATTCAGGCGTATTGAGCCAAACCTTGTTTTTGCTCATCTCTTTTTTCCAGTGATGCTCAAAACCAAAAAAGCTCTCGACAAATACTTGTGAGTTTATCTCCATTGCTTGCGCCCGGGGCATCGGGCGTTTTTTGCCGGTGGGAACATCTGTATAATAAGCTTTGCCGTCTTCGATCAGGATAAGCGCACCGATGGCAGGCATATAAAAGCCTCCTCCAACGGGTAACCCCTCTTCCAGCAACCCTAAGGACACGCCCCATTTATCGCGTCCAAGTGCATAGCCAGCCGTTCCATCAACGGGATCCAGCACCCATTGATAGCGCGTAGTGGCGAAAATCTCTTCAGGGGTTGAGATTGTATCGATACTCTCTTCATCGATTAGAATATGGTCGTCTTGTTCTAACCAATGTGAAAGTTTATCCGCTGCCATGCGCGAGATATCCAGATCAGCCTGAGTTACTGCCTGCTGGCCTTGTTTGTACCGGCGATCTATTCCCTTTTGGAGCTTTAAGGCATGCGCCCCGGCTCCTAGGAGAAATGCACGAATGTCTTCGGTGGCTTTATGGGCATTGACCCTGTAATCCATTTGGTTTGTACTTTCCTTATGGTGATGCTATTGATTGTATACTCCAGAATAGCTCCTAACCCTAGAGAAACGATAAAACATGGCTTCATCAGTATCATTGTCTTTGTTGCAAACAAAGCGCTTTTTGCCTCTCCTTTTGACTAAAATATCCGGGGTCTTTAACGACAACTTTTTTAAAAATTCGCTGGTCTTTGGTCTGCTCTATAATGTTCTGTCGCTCAGCAATATGGACTCAGCAATATTGATTACTATATCGGCGGGATTGTTGATCTTGCCGTTTTTTCTGTTTTCCGCGCTTGCCGGGCAGCTTGCCGATAAATATCAGAAAGAAAAAATCATCCAGACTTTAAAGCTGGCTGAGATCGGAGTTGTGTTATTAGGGATATTAGGGCTAATCCTTAATTCACCACATGTTTTGCTGTTATCTTTGTTTTTATTTGGTACACAATCGGCCTTTTTAAACCCATGTAAATATGCGCTTATCCCGCAGCTCTTAAAAAAGGAAGAATTGGTGGCCGGGAATGGTCTGCTTAGCGCGGGAACTTTTCTTTCTATTCTGGTTGGAACGATAGCCGGTGGATTCTTTATTATGATCCCGTATGTCGGCCCTTATCTTGTTATGGTGCTGATGCTTGTAACTGCTGTTGCAGGATATTTGGCCAGCCGTAAAATTCCTGAAGCTAAACCGGGCGATAAAGCTTTAAAGGTTAACTGGAATATTCCCGGTGAAATTTATAACAATCTTTCTTACGCATTCTCCCAGCCCAGAGAAATCCGTCTATCGATTATCGGTATTGCCTGGTTTTATTTTGTCGGAGGGACGTTTCTGGCACAATTCCCTAATTATGCGAAAGATTTCTTACAGGTTGATGAAATCGTCCTGATGAGCGGACTTATCCTGTTTTCTGTCGGAATAGCCCTTGGTGCTATCGCCAATGACAAGCTTTTAAAGGGACGTGTGGAAGCTACTTACGTGCCGATTGCCTCTTTGGGAATTTCCCTATTTGCGATGATCCTCTCGCAAACCGATATTCCGGCAACTGTGCTGGATGAGGGACAAATGCGCAACTTTAACGACTTTTTTTATGATTTTAACGCGCCGCTGATTTTTATCTCGCTGTTCTTTGTGGCTTTTAGCGGCGGATTGTTTGTAGTTCCGCTTAATGCACTGATCCAGCATAAGACCAAAGTAGAACACCGCGCCCGCATCATGGCAGCAAGCGGAATTGTGGATGCAGCATTTTTGGTGGCCTCTGCTCTGATCTGTCTGGTAATTCTCAAGCTTGGTTTTGGGGTAGAACACATCTTTTTCCTGCTTTCCATTGCTAGTATTTTCGCCACGATTTATGTTTGTAACCTCTTACCTGCAAGCTTGATGAAAACATTGCTGCAGTTTTTCTTAAAGACGCTTTTCAAGGTCGAGGTACACGGGCTGGAAAACCTTAAGAAAGCCGGAGACAAGGTCGTAATTGTCGGTAATCATGTCAGCCTTCTGGATGCCCCTGTACTTGCTGCCTTCCTACCCGGTAAACCAATGTTCGTCATGCATACGCAAGTTGCGCGGTGGTGGTGGGTCAAACCTTGGCTTAAGCTGATTGATGCGTTTCCGCTCGATCCGACCAATCCCTATTCGATGAAAGGATTAATCGAGGAGATTAAGAAAGGCAAACAATGTGTTATTTTTCCGGAAGGCCGCCTGACCGAAACCGGTGCACTGATGAAAATCTATGAGGGGCCGGGAATGATTGCGAACAAGTCCGGGGCAAAGATTGTGCCTGTGCGTCTTGACGGTGTGCAATTTGCTCCGACCTCGCGTCTGAAAGGCAAGCTGCCGCGACGGCTCTTTCCCAAGATCACACTAACTATATTGGAGCCTGTTGATTTCTCTATCCCCGAAGAAATAAAAGGACGAAAACGCCGTAGCGCTGCCGGGCTCAAATTGCATGATGTCATGGAACAAATGATGTTTATGACCCAAGAACGTGAGCAAACTTTGTTTGAAGCGCTCTTGCGTACGAAAAGCTGTTTCGGTAGTTCCACGCCGATATGTGAAGATGTTGAACGTAAGCCTATGAGCTATAAAAAGGTCGTCCTTGGTGCACTTGTACTCGGGCGGGCTATTGCTTCTAAAACCAAGATTAAAGAAAATGTCGGTGTGTTGCTGCCCACCTCGACGGGTGCTGTGACGGTATTCTTTGCGATGCAGGCTTATGGCCGTGTCCCGGCTATGCTGAATTTCTCGGTCGGTGAGAAAGCAGTACTTTCAGCATGCAACACGGCGCAAGTGAAAACCATTATTACCAGTCGCCGCTTTGTCCGAATTGGCAATTTGCAGGAGATGGATAAAGCGCTAAACGAAAAGCATAATGTTATCTATTTGGAAGATCTGGGTAAAAAAATCGGCTTTATATCTAAGTTTTTTGGCTTCCTCAGTTTGCCTTTTGCGCAATACTTCCATTCACTCAAAGGTATTAAACCGGATGATCCGGCGTGCGTGCTGTTTACATCCGGCTCGGAAGGTGCGCCTAAAGGTGTTGTGCTGAGTCATACCAATTTGATGAGTAATATTGTTCAGCTTCGCTGCCGGGTTGATTTTAATTCGCAGGATATCGTGTTTAACTGTTTGCCTATGTTCCACTCATTCGGGCTTACGGGAGGAACAATTCTGCCTATTCTTTCCGGCGTGAAAACGTTCCTGTATCCCAGTCCATTGCATTTGCGTATCGTGCCGGAGATGGTTTATTCCTCCAATGCCACAATTATGTTTGGCACGGACACATTTCTCAATGGTTATGCGCGAACGGCAAATCCCTACGACTTTTACCGTATGCGCTATATTTTTGCCGGTGCGGAAAAGGTCAAAGATGAAACACGCCAGAAATATGTGAACTTGTTTGGAGTGCGTATCCTTGAAGGTTACGGCGCAACGGAAGCCTCTCCGGTTATAGCGGTGAATTCTCCCATGCACCAAAAGCCGGGTAGTGTCGGACGGTTCCTGACCTCTATTGAATACCGGCTTGAAGATGTCCCCGGCGTGGAAGATGGTGGCCGCTTATATATTAAGGGGCCGAATATTATGCTGGGATATTATAAAGAAGATAAGCCCGGCGAACTGCAACCGCAGAACGAAGACTGGTATGATACGGGTGATATCGTCGATGTCGATGAGGACGGTTATGTCACGATTAAAGGACGCGCAAAGCGGTTTGCCAAAATCGGTGGGGAGATGATCTCGCTTTCAGCAGTCGAAAATATGGCCGAAGCGCTATGGCCGGATTACGAACATGCTGCGGTTTCCGTGCCGGATGCCAAGAAAGGTGAGCAACTTGTCCTCTTTACCACCAAATCAAATGCAGATAAGAAAGAGCTTTCAGCTTATGCAAAAGAACAGGGTATTACGGAACTCAGCGTGCCCAAGACGCTAAAGACGCTTGAGAAGATACCGGTTCTTGGCACGGGCAAAGTTGATTATAAGGAACTGGAAACTATGGTAGTTTCACTTAAGAATAGTACAGAATTGCGCCAATGAATT
>JAGLKL010000090.1 GCA_023141075.1 Alphaproteobacteria bacterium | reverse complement strand
CTTCGCAGGCTTGATAGCGTTAATGGTGCATTTGAGCATTACACTTACGAACCTTTGAGTGATGCACAATATGTCGCCAGAGAAATTAAAATGCGATGCAGGCTTTTATAAACGTTATTTAGTATTTAGTATTTACTCTGTTCCGGCAATGATTAAGATACTGCAAATAACTACTTGGTTTTTAGATAGGTTTAAAAATGACCCAGACAAAAGAAACAAAAGTACTCATCATCGGATCGGGGCCAGCCGGCTATACAGCCGCCATATATGCTGCTCGCGCCAATCTTGAACCTATTTTGGTTACCGGGATGGATCAAGGCGGTCAGCTTATGATTACGACGGATGTTGAAAACTATCCTGGTTTCGCTGAGCCTATTCAAGGCCCTTGGCTAATGGAACAAATGAAGCTGCAAGCCGAACATGTAGGCGCAAAAATTATCAATGACTATGTGAATGAAGTCGATTTATCCGAACGTCCTTTTAGGGCTATTTGCGATTCCGGAGATGTGTATAGCGGACAAACCCTTATCATCGCTACGGGTGCCAAGGCACAATGGCTAGGCCTGCCTTCCGAGGAAACTTTCAAGGGACGCGGCGTATCCGCTTGTGCAACGTGTGACGGGTTTTTCTTTCGGGATAAAGATGTGGCCGTTGTTGGTGGCGGGAACAGCGCAGTGGAAGAAGCCTTATTCCTTACAAATTCTTGTAAATCTGTAACCCTTATCCACCGCCGTGACACGCTTCGCTCTGAGAAAATTATGCAAGAGCGTCTTTTTGCAAATAAAAAGGTTAATATTCTCTGGAACAAGGTTGTTGAAGAGATTATTGGCGATGATAGCGGCATGACCGGTTTGAAGCTTAAAGACACACAAAGCGGTGAAATTAGCACTATTGAGAAACATGGTGTATTTATCGCTATCGGACATAAACCGGAAACGGGGATGTTCAAAGACAAGCTGGATACTGATAAGGAAGGATACCTTATTACCAAGGCCGATTCAACAGCGACCAGTACACCCGGCGTCTTTGCTGCCGGTGATGTTGCTGATAACAAATATCGCCAAGCCGTTACGGCTGCAGCAATGGGGTGTATGGCGGCGCTGGAAGCAGACCGTTTTTTGGGAGAACAAAAGTAAAAACGTTATAATCACAATACGTTAAGCCTGATAACCCTCCGCCAGCTTACGCAACCGCCTCTCTTATATTTAGAGCAGAACAAGCCCGCTGAATGCGTGTGCAGGCTTCTTTCAGGTTTTCTGTGCTGGTCGCATAAGATACCCGGAAATACGGCGACATACCAAAAGCCGCACCATGCACAGCGGAAACGCCTTCGCTTTCCAGCAAATAGGTTACGAAATCCTCGTCAGTCTCTATAATCTTCCCGTCCGGAGTTGTTTTGCCAATAGCCCCTTCGCAAGACGCATAAACATAGAACGCCCCTTCGGGTTTAAAGCATTCAAGCCCCTCTGCTGCGTTGAGCATGTCCACGACCAGATCCCGTCGCTGAGCAAAGACATCGTTACGTTCGACTAGGAAAGACTGGTCTCCGTTTAAAGCTTCAAGTGCGGCAGCCTGTGATATGGAAGACGGGTTAGAGGTACTTTGACCCTGAATTTTGGAAATGGCCTTAATCAACTCTTTCGGACCACCGGCATATCCAAGACGCCAACCTGTCATGGAGTAAGCTTTGGAAACACCGTTACATGTTAATGTACGGTCAAACAAAGTCGGCTCAACTTGCGCCGGCGTAGCAAATTCAAAGCCATCATAGATAAGATGTTCATACATATCATCACTCAAAATGTAGACATGCGGGTGTCTGACCAGCACATCTGTCAGCGCTTTGATCTCCGCACGCGAATATGCGCCGCCTGTCGGATTGGAGGGTGAGTTAAAGATCAACCATTTTGTTTTTGGCGTAATGGCTGCTTCGAGCTGCTCAGCTGTCAGCTTGAAGTTATTATCTTTTGAGCATTTCACAATTACGGGCGTTCCTTCGGCGAGCAATGTCATATCGGGATAAGACACCCAGTAAGGCGCCGGAATAATCACTTCATCCCCCGGATTCACTGAAGCCATTAACGCATTAAAAAGAACCTGCTTGCCACCGGTTCCGACTGTAATCTGGTCTCGTGTGTATTCAAGATCGTTATCGCGTTTGAATTTAGCAATAATCGCGTCTTTAAGTTCGGGTGTACCGTCTACAGCCGTATATTTTGTTTCACCACTATCAATCGCAATTTTGGCAGCTTTTTTGACAAAATCAGGAGTATCAAAGTCCGGCTCGCCAGCGCCCAGACCTATGACATCGCGTCCCGCTGCTTTTAGTTCTTTTGCTTTGCTTGATACGGTCAATGTTGGGGAAGGTTTAATGCGTTTTAAACGATCTGAGACGATAGACATGTTCTAACTCCTTAATTATTAATGATTTGTATGACACAAAAACGCGTCGGCTCAATTTTGTTTGAGCGCCGCACGTATCTGTTCCCCATCTAAAGGAGTTATCGGCTGAAAATCAAGTTTTACTTTGTCAAACCATTGTTTTAATGGCGCCAGAACAGGAGCTTTTAGTGATTCTGTTAAGTAATTTTGTAACCGCGGAATATGCGTAAGATAAGAATCGCGGTTTTGCTCTGCCGCAAATTTTATGAACAAACCGATGACCCGTCCATGAAACTGCGCTGCCAATACTGTGTACCATACCATGAATGCGTCTTTTTCATCTTTGGACATGCCTTGAGTATACATCTCAATCATGGAAGATCGAATATCCGGCGGAACATCAATGCGGGCATCTTCAAGCAAATTAACCAGATCATAGGGAAGCGGTCCATAAAAAGCATCCTGATGATCTATTACCGCACATTGGCGTGCGCCCTGCTCATTTTTAGCATAGACGAGGTTTTCCAGATGATAGTCACCATGGATAAAACCTTGCGGGCATGGCGGCAAATCTTTTTCTATTTTCTCCCAGAGGGCATGAAATTCGTTAACATATGGCTCACCGGGGGGGATTCCTTTCTTTAAAGTCATATAATAATCAATCATCTGGCGGCGATTGGCGTAAATGCCGGTTTGTTTATAGGTCGGCAGAGTGCCTGTTTCGCTGATTTTCCTCATCTGTATGAGCGCTTGTATGGCCAGTTTATACATGTTTTCCGGCAATTCGCTGCCTTCCCGCAAACAATCACCAAAAGAGAGTGTCCCCAGATCTTCCAATAACGCACAGATTCCTTGCTTATCCATTTCGTAACATTCAGCGACTTTAATCCCCTGCCTAGCCAATATATCGCTTATTTTCAGGAAATTCTTAAGCTCTGCGCGGCTTTCGTGGTTTGCGTCAGGGTAAAACATGGCGATAACGCTTTTTCCATGCTTTTGTCCCCGGAAATAGCGGCGCGGCGAAGCGTCGCCCTGTAAAGGCTGTATGTGCTTAAGTCCGAACTTATCTGCTATAGCCTGTGGATCGGAGATAATGGAGTCTGGCATTGTCACTTCGCAATCATCCTCTTATTTGTCTTTGTCACGCTTGTCTTTATCACGTTGGCGGCGGGAAGAGGCCATCTTGTGAATTGCCTCAATATGTTGTTTTGAGGCAATTTTGCGTTTTCTGGGCGCACGCATTTCGTCCCGGCCAAAAACTGTCACGTCCTGAGCAACTGCCGCGCGTAAAAGCTTCATGCCAAATTCTTCGTCTATTTTGGGCAAAGGAACGTCCGGGTGATCTTTCTCTTCTTCCGCTCGACCCGAGGCCACACGTTCGACCTGATAGGCGACAATGCCTTCAAGATGCGGGCGAACCAGAGCTTTTAGCAAATCCAAATCCTCCTGTGCCAAAGCCACGATTTGCTGGCGAACAAGGCTCATATTGCCATTACACAGCTTTAATGCGTCTTTTATCTTATTTTTGGCGTATTCTTTGGACATCAGGCGAATCTCCCAACTATTTGTCTTTAGTGCGAATATCATGCCATAAAATTAGGTTTCTGGCGATAAGGCAGCTAATTCTTTTAAGATTGTCTGCATACCTTTGATTCGATTCATCGGTTTCGGCCAGTTGCGAATAATGCTAAGTTTTTGATCCGGACGAATTTTTACGCTTCCTGCTTTGCGGGCGATCCAGTTTATCAGTCCTTCCACATCAGGCGGTCGGTCGTTATGGAAGGCTATGAGCGCACCTTTATGCCCAGCTTCTACCATCGACACGCCCGCTTTTTTACAAAGCTGCTTGATATTCAGAATTTCCAGCAGATTTTCAACTTCTTCCGGCAAGGAACCAAACCTGTCAATGAGTTCAATGGCAAAGGACTCTATTTCCTGTTTATCGTGGAGATCATTAAGGCGGCGGTAAAGACTCATACGTACACCCAGATCTTCTACGTAAGTTTCCGGTATTAGTACAGATGCTCCCAGATTAATCTGAGGCGAACAGTCATGCTCGGGCATATCCTCTATATCTGTAATCCCTGCACGTGCCGCAGCCACAGCCTCTTCAAGCATTTGCTGGTAGAGCTCTACGCCAATCTCTCTTATATGCCCGAATTGCGCATCTCCAAGCAGATTTCCAGCACCGCGAATGTCCATATCGTGAGAAGCAAGCTGGAACCCGGAGCCTAACGTATCGAGGGTTTCCATTACCTCAAGGCGTTTTTGTGCGTTTTCGGTTAGTATTTTATCAGGTTGATAGGTTAGATAGGCATAAGCACGCTGTTTTGAGCGCCCTATCCGCCCGCGGATTTGATAAAGCTGCGCTAACCCAAACATATCGGCGCGATGAATTATCATTGTATTGGCACTTGGAATATCTATTCCGCTCTCAATTATGTTTGTTGCAAGCAAAACATCATACTGCCCGTCATAAAATGCGCTCATCCGATCTTCCAGTTCGCTGACGCTCAAGCGGCCATGTGCTTCAATAAATTTCACCTCAGGAACTATTTCGCGCAACATATCGGAAACTTCTTTAATATCTTTAATTCGCGGAACAACATAGAAACTCTGGCCTCCACGGTAAAATTCGCGCAACAAAGCATCCCTGATTACCACCGTATCAAGTGGCATGACGAAAGTGCGAATAGCCAAACGGTCAACCGGCGGCGTAGTAATCAGGCTCATTTCCTTGACGCCGCTTAAAGACATTTGCAGTGTGCGCGGAATTGGCGTTGCGGTCAGTGTTAAGATATGTACTGTACTTTTCAGCTCTTTGAGCTTTTCTTTTTGCTTCACGCCGAAGCGCTGCTCTTCATCGACAATCAGTAAGCCCAGCTCTGCAAAGCTGATTGATTTTGCAAAAAGCGCGTGCGTACCAATAACAATCTGCACAGAGCCGTCAGCAAGCCCCTCTTTTGTGCGCTTCGTATCACGTGAGGAGGTCATGCGGGAAAGTTGCTCAATTCGTATTCCCGTTCCTTCAAAACGTTTTAAAAAGTTCTGGTAATGCTGCCGCGCCAGAAGCGTCGTCGGTACAACAAGCGCGACCTGAACGCCTGACATTGCCGCAACATAGGCTGCGCGCAAAGCAACTTCAGTCTTGCCAAAACCGACGTCTCCACACACGAGGTGATCCATAGGATACGAACCGGCCATATCCTCCAGAACGGCCATGATCGAACGTTCCTGATCTTCGGTTTCTTCATAGGGAAAACGTGATGCAAATTCGTTGTATAATCCTTCACCGATTTGTAAGACTTGCGCTTTTTTTAGCTGGCGTTTCGCAGCAATACTGAGCAATTTATCAGCGATCTCCATCAGGTTTTTCTTCGCACGTGCTTTACGCGCTTGCCATCCTGCGCCACCTAATTTATCGAGCTGTGCCGTACTGTTATCAGAACCAAAACGCGAAAGCACTTCCAAATTGACGACAGGTACGTACAGTTTATCGCCCCCTGCATATTCAATTTTCAGGCAATCATTAACAATACCGGCTGCATGTATGGTCTCAAGTT
>JAGLKL010000009.1 GCA_023141075.1 Alphaproteobacteria bacterium | reverse complement strand
CCCAGAAAATCGTGGGACTGAACATCTATATATACCCTGTAGATTTATTAAAGAATCTTATTATATTAAAAAACCATGGCTTGAATTACGCTGCCATCAACACAATATAACCCAAAATATTTTTTAAGGATAAAAAAATGGAATTCTGGAAGAATCTTAAGATTGGAGTACGTCTCAGTATCGGTATCGGTACAATCCTGGTATTATTAGCCGTCGTTGCTATTAGCGCCCATTCGGGACTTTCCTCGGGGAATAGTGACTTTGCCCAATATCGTGCCCTAGCTCGCCAAACAGCCGCATCAGGCGCGATGAACAGCGAAGTACTTGCACTGCGGTTGAATGTATTTTCTTTTCTTCGAAAAGGTGATAATGAATCCGTAAAAAAAGTTCAAAAAAGTATTGATGAACTGGAGGAACACATTGAATCTGCGGAGTTGTTGTTTCAGGGAGACAAAGAAAAAGAGGTCACAATTCACGGCGTTGCCATCTCTGCTCAGAAATATGATGACGGCTTTGCTCAGGTTGTCGAGATGTATAAAATTAGAGATGAGCACGTAGCCGCTCTTAACGATCTCGGCCCAAAAGTTGAAAAAAATCTGAGCGCTATTATGGACAGTGCTTATAATGATGATGATGTTACCGCCGCCTATCATGCCGCTGGAGCACTCCGGGATCTTTTAATTGCACGCTTATACGTGATGAAATTTCTTTCTGATAACGACCTTGAGCAAAGCAACCGCGTTAAGAAAGAACTCAAAAGTTTTGAAACGAAAGTAGCCGCCTTATTCAGGGAACTGCAAAATCCAACACGGCACAAATTAGCTAAAGAAGCCGTAACTATGACACACAAGTATCGGGAATCTTTTTCTTCAGTTGTAGAACTGATCATTAAGCGTAATGATCATATGCGTGATACACTCGATACAATAGGTCCTCAGGTTGCGGCGACGCTTAATACACTTGTCGCTGAAAACAAAACAAAACAGGATGAAATTGGCCCCCACGCAGTTGCAAGTATGAATAACAGCAAAAATATCGCGATGGGTGTTTCTTTATTTGCAATCCTCTTTGGTATAGCAACCGGATATGTAGTTTCAATCAGCATAACAAACCCCATAGAAGCGATGACAAAATCCATGGATGTACTGTCTAAAGGTGACACTAGTGTTGAAATTCCCGCACAAGGACAAAAAGATCAGATTGGTAAAATGGCTGAAGCCGTACAAGTGTTCAAAGACAATATGATTGAGAATGATCACATGCGCGCCGAACAAGAACAGGCAAAGAAACGAACAGAGGAAGAACGGCGTAAAACCATGCTGGAACTGGCCGACAGCTTCGAAACACAGCTTGGAGGCGCTATCAGCTCAGTCATAGCTTCCGCTGAAGAACTGGAAGCAACCTCACAATCCATGACGACCATGGCTGAACAAACAAGTGAGAAAGCCATAGCGGTATCTAGCGCGGCAACTGAAGCATCAACCAATGTACAATCGGTTGCATCAGCTTCTGAAGAGTTAACAGCTTCAATTAACGAAATTGCACAACAAATTCAGAAGACAAATGATAGCACAACTTCCGTAGCAAAATCCGTAAGCAACACAAAAGTAACCATGGGCAAACTAACCGATACTGTTGAAAAAATTGGTTCTGTGGCTACTGTTATCACCGACATTGCAGAGCAGACAAATCTACTGGCATTAAACGCCACTATCGAAGCTGCACGCGCAGGAGATGCCGGGAAAGGCTTTGCGGTAGTAGCAAACGAAGTGAAAGCACTGGCAAATGAAACTGCCAAAGCGACACAAGAGATATCTGATATTATTAAAGAAGTTCAGATGCAAACAAAAGATACGGCACACGCTATCGATGATATTGCTGTTATCATTGAACAAGTAACTCAGGCAACTTCATCTGTTTCAGCCGCGGTCGAGGAGCAAAATTCTACGACCGGTGAGATATCCCGTAGCGTACAAGAAGCCTCGGTTGGAACTAACGACGTGACCAAAAATATCACTGAAGTCAGTCGTACCGCCAGTGAGTCTGGTAAAGCCGCTGGAGAAGTCTTGGACGTAGCAAAAGAACTATCGGGAAGATCATCACATATGCAACAAGAAATCGGTAAGTTTCTTGATAATGTAAGAGCTGCATAATATCAGGTCATCCATTCAAAAATGAATGGCCGTTGCTACGTTATTAATCCAATATAAAAGTGCCCTTTTTCGGGCGCTTTTTATTTAGGGTCAAGACCTATTAATTATCGACACATATCAGAAACAAGAAAACCCACATAAGGCTGTACATCTACATAATTTAGTATACTCTGACAGCGGGTATACATGCATATAGTAGTTTCACTTAAGAATTAAGAACAAATAAACAGACAATACTGTAACAAAGAGATGACGCATCACGACACTCACGAGTTAAACGGCACGACTCCCCTTGCGGTAAATTCTAATAGCGAAGAAGAAAAAGTGGTTGTCCGCTTGGCTTCTGGTTCTGAAGAAATTGAGCAGGCACAAAAGCTGCGTTACCTCGTTTTCTATGAAGAAAACGGAGCCAAACCGACCGAAGAAATGCGTAAACAAAAACGCGATATAAATCCTCTTGATGAAATTATGGATCATCTGGTCGTAGCAGCCGCCGATCCGGTCACAAAAAAAGAAAAAATAGTAGGAACTTACCGTTTGTTGCGCCAAAGCGTTGCCGAAGAATACGGCAAGTTTTACTCCAGCGATGAATATGATCTGACAAAACTCATAAACAGCAATAATACCTTGCTGGAACTTAGCCGCTCCTGCATTCTGGCAGATTATAGAACTAAGCCTATTCTTAATTTACTCTGGGAAGGAATCGCCGATTACATCACAGATCATGAAGTGGATCTTCTTTTCGGTTGTGCAAGCTTCCACGGTGTGAGCGTAGAGTCGATATCCCAGCAACTTTCCTATCTGCACCATTTTCACAGCGCACCGGAAGATTTGCTGCCGCTCGCTTTGGAAAAACACTACGTGAATATGAATATTCACCAAAAAGAAAGCCTGAACCAGCGTCGGCTATTTGCCTCACTCCCACCGCTCATTAAAGGCTATTTACGCCTAGGGGCAACCATAGGCGATGGAGCTTTTATTGACTACCAGTTCAATACCATTGATATATGCATTGTTTTGCAAACCGAACAGGTAACAGAGCGCTACCGCAAATATTACGAACGAAAAATCCAGAAAACTATTCCTGGTCAAAAGCAGGCTTCATAAAAAAACCAAAGAAAAGCAGACAAATGCGTAACGTTATAGCTGCCTTGAAAATAATGCTATTTATACTGATAAGCATACTCCTGATTCCAGTGCAGCTCCTTGTTATGGCTTTTGATAAAGGATCAAATGCCTATTTTTTGCCTCAACAATGGCATAAAATGCTCTGTGCCATTTTCCGTATTAAAATTAAGTGTACTGGCAGACCCTACACTGACGAACAAACTATTTATGTTTCCAACCACATGTCTTATCTAGATATCTTGGTATTGGGAACAGCCCTGCGTGCTTCCTTTGTCTCAAAGAAAGACGTCGCTTCTTGGCCGATATTAGGCTTCTTGTCAAGACTACAACAAACCGCTTTTATAAGCCGCTCACACGTAGATGCAAGAAAAGAAAAAAATGCACTCGATGCCATGCTAACCGAAGAAAAAAGCCTGATTATATTCCCTGAAGGCACCTCCACAGATGGCAAGACAGTCATTCCTTTTAAATCCAGCCTGTTTTCCATCGCTTTTAGAAAAAAAGAAAATAATATCAAAATCCAGCCGATAACCCTCGCCTTACATAATGTCGAAGGACGGGACGTTAAAATACAGGATGATTATGACCTTTACTCTTGGCATATTGATATGATCACACCTTTAGGCAAGCACTTATGGCGTTTTTTGTATTCCAGAGGAGCAGAAATACATATATATTTTCATACGCCTGTGGATGCAAATGAATATTCTGATAGAAAAATACTTGCCAAATCATGCTATAAGACCGTATCCAATGGATTAACAAACCATAGAATGAATAATCATAATTAAGGAAAGAGTGTATGGAATTTACAGCCGAAGAAATGTCGAAGCTAAAAGCTTATCTTGAACACGTGTTCAAATGCTCAGGCATCACAGTTAAAAAAAGAGAGAAAAACAACGATTCTATTGAAGTCATGATCGGTGGAGAATTTATCGGTGTGCTCTATAAAATAATAGATGAAGGTGAAACCTCGTATAATTTCGATATGGCAATTCTGGATATCGATCTGGATGGTTTTTAAGGATAAAAAATATCAGGCTTATACTTGCATGTGTGACTACACTATCTGAGCGCTGCGTCATTATAACGGCAGCCTTACTGTTGATGGTTATTCTTCTTACATCCACCGAACGCCCTGCCTTTGCTATTGAAGAACTGAGCTATGTCCCGGTAAATGATATCGGGCCGTCTTTGCGCCTACAGCTTAATGCTTTTCTAAAACAAAATTTCAACAGTGATTCGTCTGATTATATCATGGCAGAAACGGACTTGAACGGCGACAACTTGCTGGAACACATTCTGAAACGCAAAAACTGCGGTCAATACACAAATATTTGTACACATCTGATTATTGCAGAAAAAGAAGATGAACTGGCACTTCTGTCAAAGATTAGCGCCAAACACCTGATGGTAGGCGATGACGAAAGCTATGGAATAAAAAATCTTTTGGCCTTTAAAAATCCCACAAATGCTTACGATTTTGATATATATATGTGGTCGCCAAGAGAAAAGATGTATATACTGGGCGCCAATGAGATAAGGAATTAAGCGATATTGTGTTGAAAAGGTCTTCTTTTATCGTTGTTTTATTGTGTAACGTTATGCTCTTTACCGGAGCACTCGCCCTGAGCATATTCTTGGGGGCTAAGTTAGCGCATTCCGCATGTTCTCCCGGTATCCCATGTACAGATTATGATTTATATTCCGCTCCTTTTGCAGGACAAACTGTCGGCCTCAATGGCCCGAAGACAGGCAAAGATTCTCTTGATTATTCCGAAAGAACTTGTGACGGAAACTTCATGAATCAGATCTACAGCAAGGCTTATATGGAAGGCCGCCGTCAAGTCATAATGAGTGAGCAAATCATCCACAAGCCAGACAGTGTCTTGGAATATACATGTTTTGATGGATATGTAGCGCATGCAGCCATCAATGCCGCTCCGATATTTTCTGAAACAACACACTGGCAAAACCATAATCAAGTTCGGGAAACCGCAGATGAAATCATAACAGATACATACAACGTTGACAGAGTCAGCATTGATGATAATTGTGGTGGTATCAGTAACGATGTATGTGTCAATAATCTTGCTGACGCATTACAATATCTGGTCAACGACGTTATGAGTATTTACATTCAAAATAATTTTTCCCACACTTATATGGGTGAAGCCTTATCTATTGATTATATACCAGGAGGCGTGGCTGGCTGCGCCGACATGTCTACAGTTTGGAGCATAGCCAAATGCCTTGATTTTAGTGAAGATGACCAGTTCAGGACATTTCAATCTCTTATAGATGCTGACCCACGTTCAATTCCTCAAGAATGTTCCCCGGGTCACTCCTTTCATGATAATGCAGATGCAGATGATGACGATATTGAAGCAGGTGGTGTTAGTAAACTTGATAACACAGGCCCCAGCAATTTCTCTGACGACATGTCCGAATTATGCCCGCCTGTTGGAGCACCTGTTGCTGGAGTAAACACAGGCTTTTCCAATGACCTGCTCCGCGTATCTAATAACTGCCCCGATCCCGCTGACGACGATAACAAGCACGCATATGCAGAGATCGATCTGATTGAACTTAAGGATTATCTCCTGTTAGGAGCCGGTGATGGCTCTGGTTTTTATATCCCGGGAACCGGAGGCGATACCGATGGCTTGGTATTATGTGCTGCTCCGATACCAACCGGTATCCCGGTTATTACCTTTGAGCATGATTGGGAAGATAGAGTTATGTTTAACGGTTTTCTTATTGGAGATAGAGACAGATACGTACATTATGAGTATATATGCCCTAACCCCGGCTGTTTTTATAGACCCATAAAAATGCCCCTTCCAGAAATTATCGGAGTCACTATACCAAACTTTGATACTTTCGTGAGTGCCGTTGGAGTTGGTCTGTGTATTCGCTATTAATAACGAAGGAAACCATGGCTAAAACCTGAACAATAAATAAAAAGAAAAGCTATTTGCTATGAAAGCATAACTTTGTATAGAATGTTAAAGCTTATAGCTCTCCTAAAAAGGAAGAGAAAAAAGGATACAAGCAATGAAATTGAGTATGAAAAAGGTTATTAGTTTTTGCCTCGTGATAACATCCTTTATATCCTTGGGGCTTATTTTGGTTACAAGTGGTCAGGTACAAGCGGTAAGCGTCATCGCGGACTCACCGTGTGACCCGCTATATTATGAATCTTTATCGGCCCGTGCATGGCTGGAAGCACAACGTGAAATTACACAAAACCAGAACCTTATCCTGAAACCGGACAGTGTCTTTGAGTATACTTGTTTTGATCGCCTAGTACGGGAGCTGGCTGACCACGCTGATGAAATGTTTAGCGAAACCCCAAGTTACGGCGGGCCACTAAACGCAGCAAGTATGGACAACGCACTACAAGCTCTTGTTGGAACCTCGCTCGATACTTACATCAGCAATAATTTCGGCGGGGCAGTTTATAACCTTCTTGCTGGCCACCCCGCCGCTGTAGGCATATTTCATGACCCCAGACCTATTACCAACGCAATACCATATAGCTGTGACATAATGGGGCGCGTATGGCATGCGGCAAAATGTATTAACTTCATCTCTGACTCAAGTACGGACGGATTTTATACATTTCAGGAATATGCAACAAATCCGGCAGATAAACGGCACTTACCAACAGCATGTGTCCCTATTATGGTAAACTGGAATATAAACCTGCTTCGGGCATTGACTTCAGGCAACTGGACACAGGATCCCGTCCAGACCTATTTCAGTCTTACCGAACCCATCGACTGTGTCGGAGTTACCTGCCCATGTTCCACCGCACCAATTCCAACTGGCATAAAGGTTATCCGTACAGGTTACGACAATAGCGAATATGATGAGTATATTTGTCTCCAGCCGGGCTGTCACTACCACCCGGGTGTTGACGACCTTGCTACAGGTATTCCTGATCCGGGTGCGGGTTGTTACGGACGATAAACCGCCCGGACAAAGAGATATTATCCGATATCTAGGGTCAGTATCTATTAATTAGGGTCTAACCCTAAGTCTTTATCCTGCGTTTTCCCTTCATAGAGGACAGTTTGCATGTATAAATTCTACAGGCTACTAACGAATATTTGTGGCTCGTTTATTCCGTTGTTCTTATTTCACCGCAAGAATATCGGCAAAGAAAACGAACGCAGTATTTCCGAAAAACGAACCCTCTCCTTTTCTCAAGAACGTTCTCCTGATCTTGATATACTTCTATGGATACACGGAGCCAGTGTCGGCGAAGCACAATCTTCCTTGATTTTGATAGAATCTCTGCTTGATACCTATCCAAAACTAAACATTATGATAACCACAGGCACACTCACCTCCGCCGCGCTCATGGAAAAACGTCTTCCTGAACGGGCTTTCCACCAATTTTGTCCTTTGGATCACCCGAAATATGTAGAGAGATTTCTGAACCACTGGCATCCGGATGCAGCCCTCTGGATGGAATCTGAACTCTGGCCAAACATGCTTCATGAGCTGAAAAAACGCAATATCCCTACGACATTGATTAACGCCCATATGTCGCCGAAATCATTCAAGATGTGGAGCTATTTCCCTTCTTTTTCCAAAGAAACACTGAGTACTTTCAACAAAATTCTATGCCAGAACCAAGCAGACAAAGTCCTCTTTGATTCTCTGGGCGCTGAACACTCCATCGTAACAGACAATATAAAATATAGCGCAACACCTCTTAGCTTTAGTCATAAATATCTGTCCGACATCTTGGATATCACTGCCAATCGGCATATCTGGCTTTACGCCAGCACGCATCAAGATGAAGAAGAGCTTGCCTGCCGGGTACATGAGCGCCTGAAAAAGCGTATTCCGGATTTGCTTACAATTATAGTCCCGCGACACCCGGAAAGACGGAACGATATTGCTCTGGCTTGCTTATCTTTTCCACTAAAGATTTCTTTTAGAGGAGAAAACAAAAACCTGCCCTCGGAAGATGATGATATCTACATTGCCGATACGCTTGGCGAACTGGGTTTGTTTTATACACTAAGCCCGATTGCCTGTATTGGCCGTTCTTTAAGCAATGACGGAGGCGGTGGTCACAACCCTATCGAAGCAGCACAACTGGGCTGCGCCATTATTCACGGACCAAACATCCAGAATCTGCAAGATATTTACGCACAGATGAAGAGTAAAAACGCTTGTCTGGAAGTAAAAGACGAACATGCCCTCGAAGAAACACTGCATAATTTGCTCACAGATGACGATATCTGTGCTACCTTGCAACGCGCCGCTCTGTCTTTTGCTAAAGACAAAGCAGATGTAATCAAACGTATTATGAAAGAAATTTCACTACAACTTGACCAAAAATAGGATATTATCCCTACAATAAATAAAATGTGTTTTTTTTGTGTAAATAAATTGCTTAAAATGTGCAAATACTATATTTATTGGTTAGTTGGTTGAACAAATAAAAATATAATTCTTATTATGATGCCTTTAAAGACACCAAAATTTTGGTATACCGCCCCGGCAGATTCATTAAAGCAAAGCCCGGGAGAGCATGCTCTTACAGGAGCATTACAGCCTGTAAGTATGCTGTACCAACTGGGACATCGAGCAAAATTATTATGGACAAAAACAAACCGGGCTCCACTTCCAGTTATTTGCGTCGGAAGTGTAACCGTCGGCGGCAGCGGAAAAACCCCGACATGTATCGCCTTAAACAATCTCATTAAAAAATACGCTCTCTTCTCTGAACCCTATTTTCTAACCCGCGGTTATGGCGGAAGTGATCCGGGACCAAGACGCATAGTGGATCATGACACGGCTCAAAAAGTCGGAGATGAACCTTTACTACTTGCAAACCGTTCAAATACAATAATTTCAGTGAACCGCCACTGGGGTGCAAAAAAAGCACACGACCTCGGAGCAGATCTGATAATCATGGATGATGGGCTGCAAAATTTAAGTTTGCACAAAGACCTGAGCTTTCTTATTCTAGACGGAACGCTCGGATTGGGTAACAAAAAAACCTTACCGGCTGGTCCTTTACGCGAACCTTTCTCCACAACACTCAAACGCAGTGATGCTATAATTTTAATCGGAGAAGACACATATGGACTAAGATCCATGATTTTTGAAAACATCCCTGTTTTTCATGCACGTATCACACCGGACAAGGAAAACAACCCTGTCCCTGTAAATAAACCATATATAGCTTTTGCCGGGCTGGGCACACCTGAAAAATTCTTTGATACCTTACGTACCAACGGACTAACTCTGATCGAAACAAAAGCCTTTGCTGATCATCACCAATATTCAAAAGCTGACATTCAGCCACTTCTTGATTATGCTGAAAAAAGCAATGCCCGGCTGATTACGACAGAAAAAGACTATGTACGCCTTCCCAAAGACCTGCAAAAACAGGTATATATGTATCCGATCACTCTACAATGGAAGAATGAATCTGCTCTTATTCACTTCATTGCAGAGAAAATTAAAAAATAATTGGGATACAATAACAATAACAATAGTAACCATGAAAAAGATTCGTTATTTTTTCGAAGCGCTTTTCCTTTATCTGGTTTTTGCAATATTCAAATGCCTTCCGGCAAAAACAGCGTCTGATATTGGCGGATGGATAGGCCGTATGATTGGCCCAAAACTGGCTGCCAGCCGAAAAGCACGCAAACACATCTTGATGGCTCTGCCTGAGGTGGATAATGAACGTGCCGGTGAGATCGTACGCGGTATGTGGGAAAATCTCGGGCGCGTTATAGCTGAATATCCTCACCTAGAAACAATCAGCAGAGATCACACCTCCTTTGAAAACGAAAAACAACTTCTAACACTTTTGGAGAAAAAAAATCAGCCCGTTATCTTCATCGGCGCTCACCTATCAAACTGGGAAATTAACCCGATCGCCCTGCTCACACATTATAATAGAAGCGTTGATGTGACTTATCGCGCACCCAATAATCCATGGGTTGCACAATTACTGGATCACGCCCGTACGCTCGGAAATCGCGTAAACGCTTATCCAAAATCCATTGCAAGCGGTCGCAAAATAATGCAAGCCCTCAAAGACGGGCATGCCCTTGGTATCCTTATCGATCAGAAATATAACGAAGGCGTGGACGTTCCTTTTTTTGATATGCCGGCCATGACCAACCCGGTATCGGTACTGCTGTGCCAACGCTACCACTGCCCGCTTGTACCGGTAAAAAATATTCGCGGGAAAGACGGCTGTTCTTTTCGTATCATCACTTACCCGCCTTTGGACTTGTTCGATGCTGACGGCGCTCCGCGCCCGGTCGAGGACGTACTCAAAGAAGCACATGTTTTACTTGAAACATGGATAAAAGAATACCCCGAGCAATGGCTCTGGCTGCATCACCGCTGGAAAAACTAGAATTATAGCAGTTTCATTTAATGAATTGGAAACCTGCGTGGCGTTTGAACATCGATTAATGATAATCGGTATTAAGAATTAGGAATACGGATTATTACCGCTGCGGAAATCTTTTACTACGCGTACAGTAATCGCCTCCAGATTGTCTTCTGCCAAAAACCGCGCTGCGTCAGAAAGAAATCTTCTTCTGCAAACTGTCTCAAGGAACAACAATATATCTTCCGGTAATGAATGCGAAAGTCCGATCTCCTCACTGATAGCAATCGACTCACTGAGTGTAATATTATAATCCACCCCGGCAGAGTTCATAATATCTGCTTCCTGTAACATCACACAAAGCAGACATAAATGACTGTCTTCCATCAATACGGAAAGTTCTTCAGACATTTTGGTTTCTTCTTCATCATCCTTAGTATCTTCTTCCTCCATGCCAAAATGATATTCATAGGCCACGCGTAACTGGTTGACCGGACTGATTGGATCACCAAACGGAGAAACATCGGTTGTTATAATCATGGCCTTAATATCAGCAAGCATTGCTTCATCAAGACCTGAGGCCTTAAGATATTGATAAGCATAAAAAAAAGAACGTTTCTCAACCATCGCCATGTGATATTTGCGATCAATAATATTGCCTTTGCCCTCATGGCCGATATCATGAACACATGCCGCAATAATAAGTTTGGCAATATCCATTTTATCAAGGCTGTGTGCTGTGTCTTTAAATATCTTATTATTATGCGCTACAATCATACGAATGACGTGCAACAGGACTTTGCGATAATGAAGATTATTGTGATATGGCAAATCATTAGGCACTTCCGCTAAAACACTGGCCACCAGCATTGCCCGCACAAGAATTTCGTCCTCAACTCCATTGACTGAATTGCTGTCCCGCCCTGAAAAACCGAAACGCTCTAACGCAACAATCACCATTGATGATGCATTAAATAATTCCTTACCGGAATGCCAGTCTTGTATGAGCTTAAGGGTTTTCTGAGTTGATTGCTCGAATTCACAATCCATACGAAACACAAAATCTAAGCGATCTTTGGCCAGTTCGTAATCACTTTCCAACTGCCCATTCACTTGTTGTATTGTCTCTTCAAGTTCTTCTTGTGTAATCCACCCACTTTCAGGAACAATTTCATCTACCCCCGAGGAAAAAAAATCTATTATTTTTTTTTGTTCAATCATCATATTATATTAGTTTTTGCAAATATTATTTCAGGAGCAATAAAAAAACAACGTATACACACTTTTTTTGTATGTAACAACCAAATTTTGTATGTGACGCTAAAGTGGACAAGAAAAGTCCAAAAAGCTACTATAACATGAACATATAATCATCTATAGAGACACTTTTTATAGACTATAATTGATTATTTACGATATTTAAGGCATAACCAACGTTCATGAATTCACATATTTATTGAATGAAATAGCATATGGATAAACAAATGATATCAACACAATGGAGTCCTGATAGCTGGAGAGAAAAGCCTGCGAAACAACTCCCGTTATATAAAGACAAAGACTTGCTTAAACAAACAGAAGAAAACCTTAGAAAACTCCCTCCTCTCGTTTTTGCAGGCGAGGCTCGTAATCTTGAAGCCAAACTTGGTGATGTTGCACAAGGCAAAGCCTTTTTGCTTCAGGGCGGAGATTGTGCTGAGAGTTTTGCAGAGTTTAGCGCTGATAAAATCCGCGATACCTTCCGTGCATTATTACAGATGGCCATCGTAATGACTTATGCCGGATCCATGCCGATTATAAAACTTGGGCGTATGGCCGGTCAGTTTGCCAAACCACGCTCCAGCGATAACGAAACCCAAGGTGATATTACCCTGCCCAGCTATCGCGGAGACATCGTTAACTCGCGCGAATTCACTGCCGAAGCACGCGAACCCAACCCGCAGCGTATGATCAACGCCTATCATCAAGGAGCAGCGACACTCAACCTGCTACGCGCCTTTGCCAAGGGGGGCTATGCCGACCTAAATAAAGTACACCAATGGAACCTCGACTTTGTCGCTGACAGCCCACTTGGTGAGCGCTATGAAACACTGGCCAACCAAATTAACGACGCACTGAACTTTATGCGTGCATGCGGTATCACCTCCGATGTTGTTCCATCCATTAAAGAGACAAGCTTTTACACTTCACACGAAGCTCTGCTCCTGCCATATGAAGAGGCTTTAACCCGGCAAGACAGTCTCAATGGTAAATGGTATGATACCTCCGCGCATTTCCTGTGGATCGGAGCACGAACACACCAGTTAGAAAATGCTCAGGTCGAATTCATACGCGGTATAAACAACCCGATTGGAATTAAATGTTCCCCTGCCATAGACACTGATGAATTACTTCGTCTGATAGAAGTTTTGAATCCGAAAAACATTCCCGGTCGCCTGACATTGATTGCACGCATGGGAGATGATCAGGTCGAAGAAAAACTGACGCCGCTTGTACGAGCCGTAAAAAGTGAAGGACGCAGTGTTGTATGGTCATGTGATCCAATGCACGGCAATACAATCAAATCTTCCAGCGGCTATAAAACCCGGCCATTTGATCGTATATTGGCAGAAGTCCGTGGCTTCTTTGCCGTCCACAAAACCGAAGGGACGCATCCGGGCGGCATCCATATCGAGATGACAGGACAGAACGTCACCGAATGTGTCGGAGGTGCGCAAGCCATTGGCGATGAAGACCTCTCCAGCCGCTATCATACACATTGTGACCCACGCTTGAATGCTAACCAAGCACTGGAACTGGCCTTCCTGATTGCCGATGAACTAAAAGGCATCCACGTCGAGACCAAAGAAAAAAAAGACTACAATGCTGTAGAATAATATAATAGTTTAATGATTGAAACAGCATGACTGTCAAACCGATTAAAATAACCTGCGCTCAACTAAACCCTACTGTTGGTGATATAGAGGGTAACGCGTGCATTATGCTCGATACATGGGAGCACAATGACAATAGCTGCGACCTTATCATCTTCCCGGAACTGTTTTTATGCGGTTATCCTCCCGAAGATCTTGTATTAAACACAGCTTTTGTTTCAATGCTCAAAAGCAAGATCGACGATATCTGCAAAACCTCCAGAACATTCCAAAGCGCCGCCATAATCCCTAGTATCTGGGAAAAAAATGGTGCAATCTACAATGCCGCATTGTTGATTGAGAACGGTGAAATCCGCCATATCTTCTATAAACATAAACTAGCTAATAGCCACGTTTTTGATGAGCCACGAACCTTTACACAGGGATCATTGCCAAAACCCTATAATTTCCGTGGTCACGCTTTGGGCGTTATGATTTGCGAAGATGCCTGGCACACAGAAGTCACCCGCCACTTAAAAGAAAACGGAGCGCAAGCGCTCATCGCTATAAATGGCAGCCCGTTCCAGATTTATATACACGAAGAACGCAACAACACCGCGCTAACAATAGTCAAAGACACCGGACTTGACCTGATTTATCTGAATATGATTGGCGGTCAGGACGAACTGGTTTTCGATGGACGTTCTTTTGTTTTAGACAAAAATGGCTCGGTTACATACCAGTCACCGGCTTTTGAGGACGATGTATTTTCAGTAACACTTGACCGCTCAGACAATACAACCACGATTACACCTATACTCGACATAACCGGCTCCAATGTTGTCAGCCCCAACATGACCACCCACGACATTACCAGCCCCAACATGACCACACCCGACATGACCACCCCCAACGTTGCCACACACGGCAGGACTACCCCCGGAACCGAAATCTTCACCGCCTCCCTTCCGGGTTCGGATTATGTAAAATATACTGCGCTCAAAAACCCGCCTAACCCATTGGAAATAATATATAAAGCCCTCGTTATGGGTATACGGGATTACGCTCATAAAAACGGGTTTAACAGTGCTCTTCTCGGCCTCTCCGGTGGAATTGACAGCGCTCTCACAGCCGCAATAGCTACAGATGCTTTAGGTTCCAAGAACGTACACTGCGTTCTGCTTCCTTCCGAATTCACCTCGGATGAAAGCAATGAAGACGCAAAAGCATGTGCCTCTCAACTAAATATTTTATATGAAACAATACCTATATCCATAGCGATGAACGCATTTGAGGAGACAATTCCGAACCTTCAAGGCATTGCCCATGAAAACACCCAAAGCCGTATTCGCGGGACTATCCTTATGGCTTTATCGAATATGAGCGGCGCCCTCCTCTTAACCACAGGTAATAAAAGCGAAATGGCTGTGGGCTACTGCACTCTGTACGGAGACATGAATGGCGGGTTCAACCCGCTCAAAGACATATACAAAACCGATGTTTACAAGCTAACAAGGTGGCGCAATGAACAAGGCAAAGCTCCTGTTATCCCGGAACGCATCATCACCAAAGCGCCAACCGCGGAACTGCGCACCAATCAAAAAGATGAAGACTCCCTACCACCATATGATTTGTTGGATGACATTTTGCGCCTACTGGTAGATTACGATGATATCGACTGGAGCACCGCACCAAAAGCACTACAAGATATGCACACTAAATGCCTCGAACACAAAACTGAAGTTGAGAGAATTGCCCGCCTACTCAAGATCAATGAGTATAAACGCTTTCAGGCTCCACCGGGCACACGCATCTCACGCAGAGGCTTTGGCCGTGACCGCCGTTATCCTCTGACAAATCATTTTGTAAACAGAATTGCTGAATAAGATTGAAAAACCTTAGGATTCCGGTTATTCATAGTAACTTTTCAGTCACTCGCAATGACAACAATTATAAACAAAAAGATGAGCGATACTATGAGCGTAAAGGTTAGATTTGCCCCCTCCCCAACCGGAATGATGCACGTAGGAAACGCGCGAACAGCCCTTATCACATGGCTATTCACCCGCGCCAATAACGGGCATTTCCTTTTACGTATTGATGACACAGATCAGGAACGCTCAAAAGACGAATACGAACAAGCCATTGAAGACGGCCTTCGATGGTTGGGCATGGATTGGGATTCCAAAACCCGCCAGCGTGACCGCGTAGACATATACAATACCAAGATCGAACAGCTTAAGCAGCAAGGACGCCTCTACCCATGCTATGAAACGCCCGAAGAACTGGAGCTCAAACGCAAAAGCCTGCTTTCGCGCAAACTCCCGCCCATCTACGACCGCGAAGCTCTGAACCTCACAGACAAACAAATCGCTAAATACGAAGCCGAAGGACGAAATCCCCACTGGCGCTTTAAACTGGAACACACACCCATTGAGTGGGACGACATCATCCGCGGCTCTGTCAAATTCAATGGGTCAGACATGTCTGACCCCGTACTGATCCGCGAAGACGGCACACCACTCTATCACCTGTGCTCAGTCATCGACGATATGGAATACGGAATAACCCACGTCATCCGCGGCGAAGACCATGTTTCCAATACCGCCGCCCACATTCAAATGTTCGAAGCTCTCGGCGCCAAACCCCCGGTATTTGCGCACCTACCACTCCTATCAGATACAGAAGGCGGCAAGCTCTCTAAACGCCTAGGCTCGCTAAGCCTGAAAGACCTGCGCGATGGAGAAGGTTTGGAAGCCATGGCCGTAGTCAGCCTGATGGCACGCTTAGGCTCATCCGATCCGATAGAACCATTCACAAATATCGATGATGTCATTAATGGATTTAACTTAGAAAGATTCTCTCGCGGAACCCCAAAATTCGACACTAAAGAACTCTTCCGCCTGAATGCAAAGATTTTACGTAATGCGAACTTTGGAGATATTAAAAATCGTTTAAGCGAAATGGGTCTAAGCGAAATGGACGAAGAATTCTGGAACGCGATCCGACCTAATATCGAGCGCCTTGCCGATGCCAAAGAATGGTGGCGCGTGGCTAAAGGCCCTGTTACGCCTATTATTCAGGATAAAGACTTCTCCGCGCAAGCTCTGGATCTCCTCCCCCCTACGCCGTGGGATGAAAATACGTGGCAAGAATGGACCAAAACTATCAAAGAAAAAACAGGACGTAAAGGCAAACAACTCTTTATGCCGCTCCGCCAAGCCCTAACCGGCATGGAACACGGCCCCGAACTCGGTCAGTTGCTTCTCTTGATTGGAGAAGAAAAAGTCAAAGAGCGC
>JAGLKL010000089.1 GCA_023141075.1 Alphaproteobacteria bacterium | reverse complement strand
GAAACACTGGAATATGTGCGCAGTGTGCTGGAGGGAGACTCTTATGATACTGGAGGCGTACAGGTTGATGGCGTGGAATTTCGTAACATTGAACCGGCTCTAGGTACGTCAACAGATATTGAGCCTGAACTATCATTGGGAGCCGGGGCTTATTTTGTGCAGCTTGCCAGTATTACAGATGCGGCACGCGCACCGGAAGAATGGTCGAAGATGCAAACCAAGTATTCCATCTTAGGTGCTTCGCGGTTTCGTGTGCAGGAAGCCACACTTCCCGGTGGAACGTTTTATCGCATTCAGGCCGGGCCGATGAGCAAGGACAGCGCGAATCATATTTGTGATTCGCTCAAACAGGCGGGCAAGCCCGGAGGATGCCTTGTCGTTAAGTAGAGCCGACTGACATTTATCGTTTTTTGGGCTATAGCCGGTCTCTGTACGTTTTTCGCAAACGAACATCTAGGTTCTGACCCTAAAATTTTACCGGTGCAGAATGGATCAAAGCTATGAGTTTAGACCTTAGGGATTTTGCGGAAGGTGCAGAGAAATCTTTGCCGTGCATTTTTGCTGTGGAGGGGCTTTCCTTGAGTGAGGGGGAGGCCTCTTTGTTTGCGCAGGCCAATCCTCTTGGCTTTATTTTGTTTAAGCGAAATTGTGATAATCCCGAGCAGGTTAAGGGCTTAGTGGCTCATCTTAAAGAACTGGTCGGGCGAGATTGTCCTATCCTGATAGATCAGGAAGGTGGGCGCGTGGCGCGTTTAAAACCACCGCATTGGGGCGAATATAAGCCGATGCGCTTTTACGGTGAAATGTATGAAAAGCGCGGGGCTGAGGAGGCTAAAGATGCGCTGCGAAAGGATATGGCGGCTTTGGCCGGAGAATTAGTGGAGATGGGTATTAATGTGGATTGCTCCCCGGTGCTGGATTTATTATTCGAAGGGGCGCATGACATTATCGGGGATCGGGCTTTCAGCGGTAATCCTGAGATAGTAGCGGCGCTGGGCAAAGTGGTGTGTAAGACTTTCTTAGAAGCAGGCGTAACGCCGGTGAT
This sequence comes from Alphaproteobacteria bacterium, assembly GCA_023141075.1. Classification (GTDB taxonomy): domain Bacteria; phylum Pseudomonadota; class Alphaproteobacteria; order Micavibrionales; family Micavibrionaceae; genus UBA1672. The sequence goes on along the minus strand of JAGLKL010000089.1, from coordinate 4,933 downwards.
TAAGCATATTCCGGGGCACGGGCGGGCACTGGCTGATAGTCATAAAGAACTGCCGTATGTGCGCGATGTGAGCCGCACTATTCTGAAGGATAATGATTTTGCGCCGTTTGCGGCTTTATCCAAGGGAAAGTTGGGAATGCAAATCTGGGCAATGAGTGCGCATATAAAATATGAAGCGTTTAAAGAGGATTTGCCGGTATCACTATCGGCTTATATAATAGATGAGATTATACGCAGGAAGATTGATTTTGACGGGGTGCTGATTTGTGATGATCTGGATATGAAAGCGCTGGATGCTTATGGATCTTTGGCTCAGAAAGCCGTTAAGGCTTTGGAAGCCGGGTGTGATTTGTCGCTGTATTGCTCCGGTAAGTTAAAAGATATGGAAGCGCTGGCAGATGAATTGCCGAGAATAAGTGAAACAACGCTTCGCAGGCTGGAAAGAGCAGCAGGTATTAGTGGTATGGCTGTGTGATGAAAAAGAATTTACCGGAAATAGTGCAAGATAATGTTGAGGGCAGCACGATATCGCAGGATCAAGAGGCTGTGCCTGATGTCGGTAAGTGTGAAACCAAAGATGAGGTCGATCAGCTTTTGCTCAATCTGGATGGGTATGAAGGGCCGATTGATATTTTGCTGGAGCTTTCGCGTAACCAGAAAGTTGATCTGGCGAAGATTTCTATTTTGCAACTCGTGCGGCAATATCTGGTATTTATTGAGCGTGCCAATCAACACAATTTGGAGCTGGCGGCTGAATATCTGGTGATGGCGGCGTGGATGGCCTATCTCAAATCCCGGTTGTTTCTGCCAAAGGAGGAGAATTCGGAAGAGCCGAGCGCTGAGGCTATGGCTGAGGCATTGCAATTCCAACTCAGGCGTTTGGAGGCTATGCAAAATGTAGCAGAGAAATTGCTGGAATGCCCACGCCTTGGAGTTGATGTTTTTGCTCGTGGTCAGGGGGAAGATTCGGAAGTTTTTGAGGCGACGATTGTGACCGATCGGCAAATAAGTTTGCTCGATTTACTACAGGCTTATGGCGCGATTGAACAACGCAAAAGTTGCCAAAAATATGATCTTCCGGTTTTTAATCTGATGTCGGCGGAAAAGGCGCTGAAGCGTTTGGGGAAAATGCTGGGGGCTTTGCCGCGCAAGGGGAGTAAAAGTGCTTGGGCGACGTTACAAAGTTTTTTGCCCGAGTCGCCGGATAATCCGCTTTATACGCGTTCGGTGCTGGCTTCGACGTTTACTGCCGGGCTGGAGTTGGCAAGGCAGGGGAGTCTGGAATTTCGTCAGGAAGGTTCTTTTCGCCCGGTCTATTTGCGCGTGAGCGACGATATAGAGGGGAAAGAAAATAAAAAGGAAGAATAAATGAGTGAAACGCAAAATAAACGATTGATCGAAGCGGTATTATTTGCCTGCGCTACGCCATTGTCCCTCGCGCAGATTATGTCTTATTTGCCTGAGGACGAAATGGAGCAGAATGCTTTGCGGGCTTGTCTCAAAGAGTTGCAGCAAGATTATGAAGGGCGCGGGGTGAATTTTCTGGAGGTGGAGGGCAAGTGGATGTTTCGCACGGCCAAAGATTTGGCCGATAAGATGTATATCGAAAAACAGGTGCATAAAAAACTGTCACGTGCGGCGATGGAAACGCTTTCTATTATTGCTTATCATCAGCCTGTTACCCGTGCGGAGATTGAGAATATTCGCGGGGTGAGTATGAATAAGGGTACGTTTGATACGCTGATGGAAATGGGCTGGGTCAAGCCGGGGCGCAGACGTGAAACGCTGGGGCGGCCTTTGACTTGGATGACGACGACGGACTTTCTCGATCATTTCTCACTGGAGAGTTTGACGGATCTTCCGGGCATGGATGAGATGAAGGCTGCGGGCTTGCTTGATCGTCGTCCGGCGATTGAAACGGTGCATCAGGATGATCTTTTTGTCGCAAAGAGTGAGTTTGCACAAGAGGTCGACACTAGACAAGATGAAGATCTCAGCGTAGAACAAGAAGCGTAATTGAAATAATATAAGGAGTGCAGCAAGATGGCACCAAGTGCATTACAAATTATCGTTATCGTTCTGCTCGTGATGGTCTTATTCGGTACGGGGCGCATTCCTGTGATTATGGAGAATATTGCCAAGGGGATTAACAGCTTTAAAAAAGGTTTGAAAGAGGAAGAAGCTGATGTTTCCGATTCTACCTCTGCATCTCCCTCTGTTGTAGCACGTACGAGCGAACCGGAAGAGGCTGGTACCGATACTAACGCTGACACTAACACCAATACCAAAGCGGAGTGATTCTTAGGTAATGTTTACACTTATTAGTATGCCGCTCTGGGCTTGGTTGTATCTGGTGCTGGTATTGATTGTTTTTATTGCCGGTTTTTTTACCGAGTATAAACGTGATTTCTATGAGATATCCGGTTCAGTATTATCTTTGTTTTCTATCTGCGCGTTGGTCGTAGCACTGTTCAATCCGTTTGTGGCTGTGTTTCTGGGCTGGTTTGTTTTTCCGATCACGGTGATAGGGCTGTATTGGGAATATAGCAGATCCGAAAGGGAAATCGTTTTTGCCCGCACGCGTTTGGCACAGGAAATAGACTTGGATGATGATGAGCGGGAGTTTTTGCTCAACATTGCTATCGGGTTAAATGTGTTGCTTGTTGTTCCCGGGTATGTGGCCGGTCTCATTATTTGTTTTAATCTGTTGGGGAATTTTTTGGGAGGAGCATAAAAATCTATGTTGGATTTTGGCTGGCCGGAATTATTTGTCATTATAGTGCTTGTGGTTTTGTTCGTGGGGCCTGAGGAATTGCCGCGTGTGATGGTGGCGCTCGGGCGAGTAGCGCGGAGGCTGCAATATATACGCTATACGATCTCACAGCAATTTGAAGAGGTAATGCGTGAGGCCGATCTGGACGATATCCGCAAAAGTGTGAATTTTGAAGAAGGTGATTCGCCTGATTTTGATGAGGCTGCGGCTGATGAATATTATGCCGCGCTGGGTGGAGCGTATGAGAAACCCAAAGATGAGGAAGAGGAGGAGGGTAATGCCGATGCATGATGATATTGCCTCTTCTTCTCCAAAAGATGAAGGAGTGGCTCAACCGCTTATGAAGCATATGCTGGAGTTGCGTACATGCTTGTTATGGGTATTCGGTGTGATGGCGCTGGGCACACTTGTTAGTTTTTTCTTTGTCGATCAGATCTATGGATTTCTGGTGCAGCCGCTTGCTGACGCTATGGATGACAGTGATACGAACCGTTTGATATATACTGGAATGGCTGAGGCGTTTTTTACTTATTTGAAAGTAGCTTTTTTTTCCGGTGTATTTATAACGTTTCCTGTTTTGCTTCTTCAGGTCTGGAAATTTGCCGCGCCGGGGCTATATAAGAATGAAAAGTATGCGATTTGGCCGTTTCTTATGGCGACGCCGGTGTTGTTCTTTGCCGGTGGGGCGTGTGTGTATTATCTGGTTTTGCCGATGGCTTGGCCGTTTTTCCTGAGCTTTCAAAGTACTGGCGGGGACGTGGCTCTGCCTATTCAGCTTGAAGCACGGGTCAGTGAGTATCTTGATTTGATTATGACGCTGATTTTTGCTTTCGGGCTTTGTTTTCAGCTTCCGGTATTTTTGACATTGCTGGGGCGGGCGGGGGTGATTAGTGCGCAGACTTTGGCCTCCAAACGCAAATATGCGGTGATTATTACTTTTATCATCGCAGCGTTCTTGACACCGCCGGATATTATTTCGCAGGTGATGCTGGCGATACCGATTCTCGGGCTTTATGAGATATCCATCTTTCTAATCCGAATCGGTGAAAAAAGGCCAAAGGATTGATTTTGTGTGTTTCAAGGTGGAAGTGATGAGATAGAGTGTGCTTTAATGTCTGTCTTTAAAGTAGGGCATTACCAATTATAAAATAAAAGGAGAGTAAAGAGATGAAAGACCCTGTAAAAATAGCTGTTACAGGAGCAGCCGGACAGATTGGATATTCTTTGTTATTCCGCATTGCTGCGGGAGACATGTTAGGGGAAGATCAGCCGGTTATTCTGCAATTACTGGAAATTACTCCGGCCTTGCAAGCGCTGGAAGGTGTGGTTATGGAATTGAATGATTGTGCATTTCCACTGTTGCACGGTGTTACGATGTCAGACAAACCTGAAGAGGCTTTTAACGATGTGGATTATGCTCTTCTTGTGGGCGCTCGTCCGCGTGGGCCGGGGATGGAACGCAAGGATTTGCTGGAAGCCAATGGCGCAATCTTTAAAGTGCAGGGCAAGGCTTTGAACGATCAAGCCAAGCGCAGTGTGAAGGTTCTTGTTGTCGGGAATCCGGCTAATACGAATGCGTTGATCGCGATGAATAATGCCCCGGATCTTGATTCGAAATGCTTTAGCGCGATGGTGCGTCTGGATCATAACCGGGCGATGTCTCAACTTGCTGAGAAGACTGGAACTCAATGCACCGATGTTGGAGGGGTTATTATCTGGGGGAACCACTCTACAACACAATATCCCGATTTGCATCATGCGAGCGTAAATGGCCAACCGGCTTTGGCGCAGGTTGATCAGGATTGGTATGAAGAAACCTTTATTCCCAAGGTGCAAAAGCGCGGCGCTGAGGTCATTAAAGTGCGCGGGGCATCTTCTGCGGCGAGCGCAGCGAATGCGGCGATTGATCATATGCGCAGTTGGGCTTTAGGAACGCCTGAGGGAAGCTGGGTATCCATGGCCGTGCCTTCTGACGGGTCTTACGGCATAGAGCCGGGTATTATCTATGGCTATCCCGTTAAGTGTAAGAATGGCGGTTGCGAAATTGTTCAGGGGCTGGAGATTAATGAATTTTCACGTACTCGCATGGATGCGACGGATAAAGAGCTGCGCGAGGAAAAGGCTTCTGTAGAAAATTAACGCCAGTCGCAACTATTTTAT
>JAGLKL010000088.1 GCA_023141075.1 Alphaproteobacteria bacterium | reverse complement strand
TTGGCCACCGTAAAGGCAAAAATCAAGTCTTCCATTTCTTTGCCTGTAGGCTCGCGGTCAGTAACCGTGCGCAAATTTTCTTCATCCAGAAGCAGGTTATCGGCATCCTGAACCAATAGCCCTCCGGCAATGCGCTTAAAAGAGCGCATTTTGCAGCCGCGCTCGGGCATGCTGCCTGTTTCAAGTACACGGATGTTGCTTTTGCGCTGCAAAGCATCAAATGCATCTTCCTCAATTGACGGGGCAATAATAACCTCAACAAAACGTTTTACGATAGTCGAAGCAAGCTCGCCTGTAAGAGGGCGGTTAAGCGCTATAATCCCACCAAAAGCACTTTCCTGATCGCAAAGTAGGGCACGACTATAGGCATCAAGAACATTGTCGCCAATCGCAACGCCGCATGGATTAGCATGCTTTATAATGGCCACTGCCGGATCATCAAACTCGGATACAAGCTCAAAAGCCGCGTCTGTGTCAGCCAGATTATTATAAGATAGATCTTTACCTTGACGTTGCGTAGCCAAGGCTGCCCCCGGACGCTCTACAGGATCGTCACTAAGATACAATGCCGCATTTTGATGCGGGTTTTCTCCATATCGTAAATTTTGCTTCAATGTTCCGGAAAAGCTGATATGTTGTGGTGCAGCATTATCATTTTGTGTGGCAAACCAGCTTGAGATAGAAGAATCGTATGTCGCGGTCAGCGAAAATGCCGTTAGCGCAAGAATCTGGCGCGTCTTATAGGTTAGTGCACCATCATTTTCTTCCATTTCCTCAAGAACTTTTTCGTAATTCTGCGGGTCGGTAACCACGGCCACATGTGCATGGTTTTTGGCAGCAGCGCGAATCATGGCCGGCCCGCCAATGTCAATATTCTCAATACATTCGTCGTAAGTTTTCCCGCCTTGCATGGTCTTAACAAAGGGATAAAGATTGACCACCACCATATCAATCGGGACGATATTGTGATCCTTCATCGCCGTAATATGGTCTTCGTTGTTATGTTTTCCCAAGATACCGCCATGTATTTTCGGATGCAGGGTTTTAACCCGTCCTTCCATAATTTCCGGGAAGCCTGTGTGCTCCGACACATCTTTCACTTCAATTCCTGCTTTCATCAAAGTTTTCGCTGTGCCGCCGGTAGAAATGATTTCTATGCCGAATTCACTGAGTTTGCGGGCAAAATCTTCAACGCCGAATTTATCGGAAACCGAGATAAGCACTCGTTTTATTTTCTTGGTTTTGGGGTCAATAACTATATTGTTCATAATTTATAAGCATTCCTTTTACTTTTGCAGCAAACATAACTCTGCTCTAATTTGCAGCTACAGCAACCTGTACTTGTTCTACATGATGGCTGTCATGTTTTGCATATAAACCACGTACATTCGACACACTTTTAAAGTCTTCTGTGATACCCAGAATCGTTTCGGCACCGCCAAGGAAAAAGAATCCGTCATCGGCCATTTGTTTACTAATACGCTCCATAATGTCTTTTTTCATGGGTTGATCGAAATAGATCAGCACATTCCGACAAAAGACAACATCAAATTTGCCAAGGACACTCATATCTTTGAGCAGGTTGAAATACTTATAATTAACCATCTTTTTAATTTCATCATTAATCGTCCATTTATCACCATTTTGAGTAAAATATTTCATCAGGAACATAATGGGTAATCCGCGTTGCACCTCAAATTGCGAATACACACCTCCCTTTGCTTGTTCTAAAATCTCGTTAGAAATATCGGTAGCGGTAATAGTAAATCGCCATCCCGGCATTTTTGCCGCTTCCTCCTTCAAAAGCATGGCAAGGGAGTAGGGCTCCTGTCCGCTGGCGGCGGCGGCGCACCATATGCGCAGATGCTTATTTGCTGACGGTTTTTTCATATAATATGGCAAGATGGTATCTTTAAAAATGTCAAAAGGTCTTGCATCGCGGAAGAAAGATGTTTCGTTGGTTGTCATAGCTTCGACAATATCAGCGATTAGCTCTTTAGGTGGGACGGCTCGCAGCGCATTTGTCATATTCCCAATATTTTCATAACCCCATTTTTTCGCAACCGGGTTAAGGCGCGATTCAATAAGGTAAGATTTATCCTGAGAAAGCACCAACCCCGATTCTTTCTTAAGAAGATCCCCATATATGTCAAAATCTGTAATATTCATCTTTTATTATCTTCTAGGGTTTAGACCCTAGTTTAGAAACCTTTCTTCTTATAACAGAAGCCGTTAATTCTCATATTTTCAATATCCCACAATCGATATAGCGCAAAAACACTTGCGTAAGTTTATCTTTCCTTTTCTCTCTCGTCACCTCATTGCACAAAACTACACTCCATCGTCTGCGCTTGTCTTTTTCTGCAGTACCCTTTTGACTAACGCAAGTGACAGGCCTGTTTGATTGAAGGGCCGATTTTTTCAAGCGGCAAGACGGCAGAGCATATTCCTGCCATGGCTACAGCGCCCGGCATACCCCAGACAACGCTCGTTTTTTCGTCTTGTGCGATAATACGCCCTCCGCACTCGGCCAGAATCTTTGCCTCTTTAAGCCCGTCATGCCCCATACCTGTCAAAATCACGCAGAATACTTTATTGCCGTATATGTCCATAAGCGAACGCAACATAGGATCGACGGAAGGTTTACAGAAATTCTCCTCCGGCCCGTCATCAAGCTGGATTGTCAACCGGCCTCCTTTTTCCTCAAAAAGCATATGTCGGCTTCCCGGTGCAATATAAACTTTACCAGACTCAACAACCATGCCATCGGCGCCTTCAAAAGCACTTACCCCGGTTTGATGTGAGATGTGTTCTGCTAGTATTTTGGTAAAGGTTGCAGGCATATGCTGCGTGATAACAATAGGAACATTGAGGGCTTTAATATCACTAAGAACTTTAAACAAGGCTTTTGGCCCGCCCGTAGAGCTGCCGATGGCAAAAATACTTGGTTTGCCTTTATAAACACCGATGTCTTTTTTAAGAGTAATATGATCGCCTGTACCAATAACAGCCGTGGGAGCAGCGACTGATCCGGGGGTGCGGGGAACACCTGTCGGATGGGCACGGCGTCTTATTGCGCCCAGTGACCTGACAAGATTAAGCAACCTTTTTCTAAACGGAGAATCCGGATCTCTTGCTATGGCGCTTGTGGGCTTGACCAGACATTCCACAGCCCCCAGAGCCATGGCTTTAATTGTTGTATCAGCACCTTTGGCTGTCAGGCTGGAGCACATAATAACTTTTGTGTCCGGCGAATTTTTTAATATTTCGGGTAAGGCTGTTAGCCCGTCCATGACCGGCATCTCAACATCAAGGATAACGACATCGGGTTGTTTGCTCTTGGCCATAACAACGGCGTGTTCTCCGTTAGAAACAGAGGCGACAACCTTTATACACGGATCGGATTTAAGCATATTCGAAAGAACGCCACGGATAACACTGGAATCGTCAACAAGCATCACAGTGATTTTTTCAGAAGGTATACTCATATTTTAGTAAATGTCCAGCTTTAAGTGATTAGTTCTTATAAACAAGAAAAGGGCAAATAATAAACACATTAGTTAGGGTTTAGACCCTAGCAGAATATAATGAATAGGAAAGAGGATAAATACGTTTTTGGTCATTAGGAACCATATTCCCTCTCCTATGTTATTTGGCATCCAGCAATCCGACTTGAATAAACTTGGATTCTATGATTTCGCTGTCAAAGGGTTTCATAATATATTCATTTGCACCGGCTTGTATGGCACGTTGAATATGGTCAATATCATTCTCGGTCGTGCAGAAAACAACTTTGGGCAGATCTCCGCCTTCCATCTGGCGAAGTTTTTCCAGAAACTCAATACCGCTCATGATAGGCATATTCCAGTCAAGAATAATAGCATCCGGCATTGATTCTTCGCAGGCTTCGTAAGCTTTCTGACCGTCTTCAGCCTCCCGGCATTCAAATCCCAGATCGCGAACGATACGTCCGGCAACCTTCCTAACCACGCGGCTATCATCAACTATCAAACAAGATATCATTAAGTCCCTCTTATACCCTATAATAAAACCTAAAACAGAGATTCGCGAAACACCGTTATAGAAGACACAAAAGAACTCGTTCTTTGCACATTCTCAGGAATTTACAACAAATAACGACCCAATAAAGGTATACACTTTAGATTATACGCTCGCAAGGCCTTTAGGACAGGATTGTTTAAAAGGGTTACAGGGTTTGTTCACCGATATCTTCCAGTAACCGCGATACATCCATAATAATCAAAAGCTCATTTTCCATCTGATATATTCCTGTGGAAATATCACGCCAGAGGGGATCGAGTGTTCCAGGGTTACTTTCGTAATATTCATCCTTAAAGCAAAGGACATCACCAACACTATCGATAATCAAACTAAACAGCTCATCTTTATATTCGACCACGACGCTCATACTTGGTTCGCCGTCTTCTTTATCCGGCAGTCCCAAGCGCTTACGGACATCAATCGCCGTAACGATGCGTCCGCGCAAATTTAAAGAACCTGCGATTTCTTTGGAAGCGAGCGGGATATACGTCATTTTTTGTTCTCTCAGGATGTCCTGAATCTGCAAAACCGGTATACCAAATCGTTGCCCGGCAATCATGACGGTTAGGTAATCTTTGGACACATTGTCCTCTTGTTGTGCTAATGTTTCTTCGGACATGCTTCAGACGTCTCCTTAAAAATAATACTACATACAAACAACTTACTTAATAAACTCAATAAACTTATGCTCAAAAGGGCAGGGTACTAGCGTTTCAACGTACCGGCTATTGTGTCGAGCAATGTGTCTTTGTCAAATTTGGCCACATAATTCCTAAAACCTGAGGCCATACCGCGTTCGATATCTTCCGGCGTTGCATGGGAGGATAGAGCGACCATCGGTGTTTCAGCCCATAATCCGCCGTCTTCTCTTACAATGCGAGCAAATTCAAATCCGTCCATATCCGGCATTTCGATATCGCTGATGATCATATCAAAGAAAACGCCTTCTTCCTGCAGCTTTAATGCTTCCGTAGGCCCTTCGAGCGTAGTCACTTCATAACCGGCGATACTGAGTAAAGGGGTTAGCATATTGCGGAAGAACGGGCTGTCATCAATCAGAAGGATTCGTTTTTTACCACTTGAGGCTTTTTTACCGGCATCGTTAAACGGTATATCGTTTTGATCTCTGAACCAGGTACTGTTCACACTATTGAGGAAGTATGCGATATCCACCACGTCAGTAGCAGCGCCGTTGATAATGGCACTGCCCAAAAGCCCTTGTTGTGTGGAACTGAGTTTCACATCGATATGTTCTTCAAGAATATCGACAATATCGTCAACAATAATCCCCATAGACTGGGCATCGTCGGAGAAAACAAGGACGGGTTTCTCTTTCTTTCCCTCAAGATTGACCGAGGAATTAAACGGGACAAGCGGCATTAATGTACCGCGATATTGCATCATCATCTGGCCGCTTGAATATTCGATATCCTCGATGCGGACATTTTCCAGACGTGCCACCAGCGAAAGGGGAACGGTTTTTGGGGTTTTATCTCCGACATTGAACAGTAGCAAGGACGTTTTCTTGTCCGAATCCGCGCGATGCGCTATTTCCTGCAGCGTAGAATCCTGATGCTCAAGATTATCGATATTGCCTGATGCTTGGGCGATTCCGTTAGGATCAAGGATCATAATCACGCTACCATCACCCAGAATCGTATTCCCGGAAAAGAGCTTCAGACCCTTAAGTATCTTGGCAACCGGTTTGACAACAATTTCCTCAGTATCAAAAACCTGATCGACAATAATACCGAACTGATAGTCGCCCACCTCTGCAATAACAATATAAAGGTTGCGCGTGGTTTCCTTGCGGGATTTCTTTTGTGCGATCTTGCTGGTGCTCTGCACTGAATCGAGCAGATCTTCCTGCTCAGGGCTAATAGCATCAAGCGTATCTTTCCCTGTTGCGCCCTCATCT
>JAGLKL010000087.1 GCA_023141075.1 Alphaproteobacteria bacterium | reverse complement strand
GCAATTCCGAGCACGTATTTCATTGCGCTCATCCCCACGCCCGATCCTGTCGCAGCCTGAGAAGCAATCGTATTGGAAGACGTCACAAAAGGATATGTCCCATGATCGATATCCAGCATCGTGCCTTGTGCGCCTTCAAACAAAATTCTCTTGCCCTCATTACGTGCAGCATCAAGCATACGCCAGACCATACCGGAATATTGCAATATCTCATCGGCAATTTCCATCAAGCTGTCATAAATATCAGCCGGATCAAGAGTTTCCGCACCCATTCCTTTAAGCAATATATTGTGATGGAACATCATTTTTTCAATTTTTTCGCGCAGCAATTCCGGATCACGCAAGTCGCAAACACGAATACCTCGACGTGATACTTTGTCCTCATAGGCCGGCCCGATACCGCGCTTGGTCGTCCCAATTCTGCCCTCGCCCAGACCCTTCTCAATAGCCTGATCAAGTGCCGTGTGAACAGGTAAAATCAAATTGGCATTTTCTGCAACAACCAGATTATCCGGATCAATATCAACACCCTGCCCCCTGATTTCTGCAATTTCTTCAAGCAAAGCCCATGGATTAACCACAACACCATTACCAATCAATGAAAGCTTTCCTTTACGCACAACACCGGAAGGCAGCAATTTATTCTTATAGGTCACCCCGTCAATCACCAAAGTGTGACCCGCATTATGCCCGCCTTGTGTGCGCACGACAATATCAGCACGCGAACACAGCCAGTCAACAATCTTCCCTTTCCCTTCGTCGCCCCACTGAGCACCAACGACAACAACACTACTCATGTCCTAAACCTCGTTTTCTTATGTAGCCAATATTGGCAATAAACCCAATAAACCCGTTTTATTGTTCTGTAATCTCACCGTCTCTAAACACATGCGTGCAGGCTGCCGAAGGCTCCTGCCCTTTTGACGTTCCGCGCACGCATATCCAGCCCTGCTCCTGCATCGCCTTGACTTCGCTCAAAGGCACTTCGGCTGGAACAAAAACATTTTTTTCATCATCCATACTACAAACAAACTCCGAAATCGTATCCATATAGAGGGTAAACCCGCGTGCCGTATCCACTTTTTGCGAATCCCCAAAAGACAAATCATACGCCCCGCCGCGCCCAAGCTCCCCTCTTGTGCCGACACTAAATAAAGTAAAGCCGTATATTTTGTGATATTCAAAGCCATCTTGCTCAATCAGATCGGCAGTGATGACAACATCTTCCATCCCCAAATCCTTCAGCGCCGCTTTAAGCGCTTTATACAGCACCTCCAGATGAGAAATCTCCCCGCGCAACTCCGCTTCGGCTGAAAGCCCCTCCATATTACAAAGTGCCGGAAAAGCCTCGTTTGCCGCCCCGGATGCATCCATCATCTGTGCAATAAGTGATGTTTTCGGATCTCCCAAAGCCTCTAGAGCACTAATATCGCGCTGTTCTATCATCTTTTCCGCAGCCCGGCGCATATCTTCCGGGATTTTTTCCATCAACCGGGTCACACAACCGGGAATCGTCAGGTCAATCGTAATATCCTCAAAGCCCAGCGCTTTAAGCCCTAAAAGTGGTAATACACAGATTTCAATATCAGCAAAAAGCTGCTCAGTATTATCAACCAGCTCACAACCCACTTGCGTAAACTGGCGCTTGGTACGTGGTTGCCCGGCTTGCGTGCGCAAAACATCATTAGCATAAGCCAAACGCAAAGGATGCTCTCCCCCATCAAGCCGCGAAGAAACAATCCGCGCAATTTGCGGAGTAATATCCGCACGCACTCCTAACATACGGTTGCTAACCGGATCCATAATACGGAAAGTTTCCGAAGCCAGATGATATCCCGACCCCGGCGCAAGCAAACACTCTTCAAATTCGAGAAGCGGCGGCTTAACCCTGCGATAGCCAAACCCGCGAAAGAGCTGCATTAATGTGTGTATACCGGCAGCCTCTACTTCCGCATCGGGAGGCAATATATCCGCAAAGCCACTGGGTAGTAGCGCCAAACTTTCATCTGTTTTATTCATCAGCGCAAAGCTCTATTTGTATCACACATTTCCGTTAATACTTCCTGCAACCAACCGCTTTTGGGGATTACCTACGGACACTACCCTATGTTCCCGGCTTTTTCAATAACTGCGCATAAATCATCGACAATTTCGGTCACTTTATTGAAATCATCACCTTCCGACATGACCCGGATCAGGGCTTCCGTGCCTGAAGCACGCACTAAAACCCGTCCAGAGCCTTCTAAACAAACCTGTGCTTTTTTAATCTCTTCCTGCACAAAGTCAAGTTCAAGCGGGCTTTGCCCTTCATAGCGCACATTCTTCAATAACTGTGGAACGCTATCAAAGACTTTAAGCGCCTCACTAGCCGGTTTATCCATATGCTTGACGATATTTAAGACCTGAAGCGCTGCTAAAATACCGTCCCCTGTCGTCGCATGTTCCGCTAAAATGATATGCCCGGACTGCTCTCCGCCTAAGTTATAATCATGCTTACGCATATGCTCAACCACATAACGATCACCAACATCTGTACGCACCAGATCAAGATCATTATCCTGCATCAGGCGCTCAAGTCCCAGATTCGACATTACCGTAGCGACCAGTCCACCGCCCCGAAGTGTTCCCTGCTCTTTCATCCAAAGCGCCAAAGCACCCATAAGCTGATCACCGTCAATCTTGCTACCCTTTTCATCAACCATAATCAGGCGATCTGCATCACCATCCAGCGCAATTCCCAAATCAGCACCTTGGTCAACCACAGCTTCCTGCAGCCGACCCGTCGATGTCGCCCCATATCCGTCATTAATATTGCGACCATTGGGCACATTACCAATCGCGGTAACCTCTACTTCCATTTCCCAGAGAACTTGCGGTGCAACCTTATAGGCCGCACCATGCGCACAATCGACAACAACTTTCAGCCCTTCCAGCGATCCGCGCTGCGGAATGGAACGCTTGAGCGATTCAATATAGCGCCCCACCGCATCATCCAGACGAGAAGCCTTCCCCATATCTTCCGGGGAAGCCAGTCTTTCACCGATATCCTGATCAATTTTGGCTTCGATCTGAAATTCAATCTCATCATCAAGCTTATAGCCATCCGCCCCGAAAAGCTTGATCCCGTTATCCTGATAAGGATTATGAGAAGCAGAAATCATCACCCCGACATCCGCACGAAGCGAACGCGTCAGCTTGGCAATAGCGGGCGTAGGCAACGGCCCCACGAGAATCACATCCATCCCCATTGAAATAAACCCGGCAGCCAAAGCCTGCTCTAACATATAGCCGGAAAGCCGTGTATCCTTACCAATCACAACTCGATCCATATGTTTGCCAACACGCGCATGCCGAAGCACGCAGGCCGTGGCCATCGCAACCTTCAAGGCCATATCTGCACACATTGGATATGTATTGGCTGTGCCGCGTATCCCATCAGTCCCAAAATATTTTTTCTTGCTTTTATCGGTATTTTTTATTGTCATAGAACTAACTTTATGCAGCAAAAACAGGTTTTACAATAGGGAATTTACATTTCCGGCACACTTGCTACTATAAGCTTGAGCAAAAAAACTAAGGAACATAAGATGGGCTATAATTTGGCAAAACCTTACTATTTTTATAAAACACTCGCTTTTATATGCCTCATGATCCTTCCGGTATTTATCAGCGGCTGCGAGGACAAACAGCCCAAAGAGGAGACTTCTACAGAGCAAGTAGAAAAAAAACCTGTTATGCGTATCCTGTTTGTCGGTAATCAATATAGCTCTTCAAATAACATGCCAAATATTTTGCAAGCTTTGGCACAAAACGACCCCAGTTCACATTTTGATCTTGAAATCGGCAACCTTATTGAGGAAAACGCATCTCTTGCACAACTATGGAAGCATAATGACAGGAAAAAAATACTCACTCAGAAAAAATGGGACTATGTCATACTTCAGCCCCATCCCCTTTGGGCTTCAAGTGAAGGCGGCGTATATTTCACCCACAAATCACTTTCCGTATGGAGTAAAACGATTGAAAGTATCGGTGCGATTCCAGTCTTTATCATGAACTGGCCATTGGAAAAAACTGACCCTATCTATGGCAACCCGAAGTATTTTGGTCTGAAAAATTATCAGAACATGCACAGAATGTTACGAGGATACTCAAAAGCTTTGGCAAAGAAAAACGACATGATACTTATGCCTATTGGCGATTACTGGATGTATTGCATGAGTAAAAATAACAACATTTCTTTATATGGAGAAAGCACAGAAAACTTTGAAGACACTGACAATACAGAAATCGAAAATAATATTGAGAATACTATAAATAAATTCTTGCCGCCCCTTACTGATGGAACATACCCCACTCTCGAGGAATCATTTGCAAAAACTGTAAACAACGCGAGTAACGTTAACTTCGGTAGAATTTCTTCAAAAGAATCAGACATTGATGTCCCATTCGCTTCGAAAGATTCTTTACCATCACGCGAAGGAGCTTTTTTGAGTGCCCTTGTTATTTACAAAACCCTAGTTGATAAAACACTAAATGATATCGAATACACTCCAAATGGTATGAGCCGGAAAACGAAAGATGCGCTTATTGCCATCGCCTCGGCAAAAGCCAAAAAATAAGGCCAAAAAAGACCCTAATCTATTAATCTATGATGACTAATCATATTCACGTCACCTTTTGCAAAATATTTTCTCTTGCTTTTGTTAGTATTTTCGAATGTCATAGGGATGGTTTTTGCAGCGAAAATTAATTAAGGAAGGTATAAAAAATGCGCCATTATTTAACAAAATCACACAATCTGCACAAAATGTTCGCAATTTTATGCCTCATGGCTCTGCCTTTATTCATAAACGGCTGCAAAGAAAAGCAGCAACCGTCTGAAGAACAAGCTCAACAAGACAACAGACCGCTTATGCGCATCGCTTTTGTCGGTAATGAGTATCTCACAACCAACAATATGTTCTATATGGTTCAACTCATGGCACAAAGTGACCCCAGCTCACATTTTAAAGTTGAGGTCGGCATTCATTTTATGCCCGAGGGAACTTTGGTGCATCTACTGAAGAACCCGTCAGTTAAGACATTCTTTCCACCGAATAAGTGGGATTACGTCATCCTGCAACCTCATCACATGTGGGCCGCCAGCGAAGGACATGTTTATATCACACAAAAATCAATATCAGCTTGGTCACGTCTCCTTACAGATATGGGTTCACAATCTATATTATTCATGAACTGGCCGCTGGAGCGCCGCAACTCAACCTACTCAGACCTCAAATATATGTCCACACTTAAAAACTACAGGAACATGCACCGTATGATTCGCGGCTATTCCAAATCCATAAGCAAAAAGAATGGCATGCTGCTTGTCCCTGTAGGCGATTACTGGATGCACGCTATGGATACCGCACCCGATATCAATCTTTATGGCGCTAATGGCTCTATTCCTACTATGGAAGGCTCCTATCTGACAGCATTAATCATCTATAAGACGCTGGTTGATAACACACTTAACGACATCGTTTACAGTCCCCCGGAAATGAGCGAAGAAACAAAGAAAGCCCTTATCGCGATAGCTTCGGCAAAGGTCAAGAATTAATGTTTGCAGCATTGTTTTTGCTGCACAGATTGCAATTAATGTTAGCACTAGATTACACGAAGCAGTTGGAAGTTATCCTTAAGTGAAACTACTATACTATAAGAGCTTTATAGTGACACTATTAACACCATCAAGTTGAGGTGTATAATTCTCTTCCGGTTTAATGTCCGGATAATCAGACTTTTCAGCAGACTTAAACCATTTTGCGCTCTCTTCAATATCATCTGAGAATTCTTTACTTGTTGCACCTGTTGTATAGACAAGACCGCCCGAAAATAAACCCTGCATAATATAAACAGCATCCGGAGCATCTTCCCCCATTCGTATGCCTATACGATCATTCACCTCTACCTTACTACGTTGCATCGCCTCATAAGAATGCTCACTTGGACTTACATCTATCTTCACAACACGCGTCCCTTCGCGAAGATGTTCTTCAAAATCATTGTACAAGCTTCCATGACCTGCACCATAAATAACAACGGCTTTTTCACCTTCAGGAACACGCTCATTAATAAATTCAGCCAACCCACGAT
>JAGLKL010000086.1 GCA_023141075.1 Alphaproteobacteria bacterium | reverse complement strand
GTCTTACCGCCAGCTTCAACAAGTTCTTTAGCTTCTTTCAGACCAAGATTTGTTATGCTACGAACCTCTTTAATAACAGAGATTTTGTTACCGCCAAACGCTTCAAGGACAACATCAAATTCTGTTTTTTCCTCAGCAGCATCGTCACCGGCAACAGCAGCGACCGCGACAGGTGCAGCAACAGCAGCCGTCACACCCCATTTTTCTTCAAGAAGCTTTGAAAGCTCAGCAGCTTCCAAAACGCTCAGTTCGGATAGTTGTTCAACTATTTTTTCCAAATTAGCAGCCATTATTTTTTCTCCTTTTCCTATAAAACTTTTTAATAATCTTGCTATTTAAAACTTTAATCTTTTTCGCCGTAAGCTTTGGTAACACCGACAAGCTCACGTGCAGGTGCTTGCATAAGACCGACCAGTTTAACGGCAGGTGCTTGGAGCAAACCAATCAGTTTGGAGCGGATTTCATCAAGAGACGGCAATTTGGCGATCGCCTCAACACCTTTCACATCCAGAACCATTTCACCCAGTGCACCACCTAAGATAATAAGTTTGCCATTATCTTTTGCATATTTATGCGCTATTTTTGCTGCCGCTACGGGGTCTTGAGACGAGGCTACACCTGTAGGGCCGGTGAACATATCGCTTATGGCTTCAAATTTTGTGCCTTTAAGCGCTAATTTTGTCAGTGAGTTCTTGGTTACCTTAAAGCTCGCACCTTGCTCTCGCAGTTGTGTGCGAAGATCGGATATTTCCAAAACACTAAGGCCGGAGTAATGTGTTACTACTACCAACTCATCTTTTTCGAAGCGTTCGTTTAATTCCTGAATTTCAGCTTCTTTTTGTGCCCGGCTCATGCCCATGGGTCTTGCTCCTAAAAATGTTAAAAAATCCAAATAAAAAAAGCGGCCTAAAAAGCCACCTGTCCAAAACATTAAAAAAACTTGTGCGCATAATTACAAAGCGCTTGCCGTTTTTCTATCTATGCAGGGCTTATTCTTAAATATACGAAAGAGCCTACAGTCTCGGACAGACATATTCAACGAGCCGTTTCTATACAGTTATAAACGACTCGTCAAGAAAAATTACATATAAGATCAGATTCAAAGTTCAAGGGCCGGATGATGACCAGTGGACACATCTTCGGGTTCCCCAGCTTCCGCTTTGATAACATTGCCCGGCTTGAGATATTCAAGCACTTCTTCAGGAAGCATTTTGGCTTTTTCAAGCTCTTCAATAATGAATGACATGTCACTCATCACAATTTCATTAATTTTTTCGTCTTCCCCGCTGCTTAATATCATCGGCTCCGGAAGTATTTCACTCAAAGACGTGTGTATGCTATTAACCAAAGTTTCCGGACTGGCGGCTCCTTTGGAGCTAGAAGCTATTTTTAAAACATTATCGGCAATAGATTTCAGATCTTCCTCAGTCAGTTGCTCAATAATTTTATTTTTCAGCTGCTCAACCATTTCATTTTTTATGCCCAACTCGAGAGTTTCAAGCACATCTTTAGAAAGTATGCCTGTTTTTTCAAGTTTTTCAACAAAGAATGATGGATCGCCGTTTATAGCGTCACGAACTTCCCATCCATGGCCGCTCTCAATGGGTTTCTGATCAAAAAGGCATGCCTTCAGGCCGTTACGTACATTATCAATTAAAAATTTCGCAGAAACATCTTCCGAAAGGTTGATAACTCCATCAGACAAGAATGCAGTATTTCGGGCAATATCTTTCAGATCTTCCTCAGTCACCCGCTCAAAAATTTCCTTTATAACATCTTTTTTCATAAGAATTATCCTTGTAAGTGTAAAAACGCTAGGTACGTAATATATATGATCAAAATTATGTATGTCAAATTTGAATATAATATGTGACTACACTACTTAGGGGAAAACGATTGTTTCTGTGCGTGGAATGGTCAACAATGTGTTCATGAACGATCAGAAACAAAAAAATGTAACAACAAATAGCAGACGCCCGAGTATTATTGCCGGCTACAGTGCTATAGTCATTAGTGTGTTTCTGATAGTAATTAAGGCAATTGCCTATTACATGAGCAGTTCGCTGGGAATTCTCTCCTCTTTGACCGATTCTGTCGTCGATTCGATGATTTCGTTGATTGCGCTTGCCAGCGTTTATTACGCCAGCCGTCCGGCTGATTTGGAGCATCGTTGGGGACATGGCAAAATAGAGGCTGTATCCGCCATGTTTCAGGCATTCATGATCGTAGCAGCAGGAGTATTCCTTGCATCAGAGTCATTGTACAGACTGGCTTATCCTCAGGAAATGCAAAACTTCGTTACAGCTATGATAGTGATGGTCGTTTCAATTTTGTTATCGGCTATACTTGTCTGGATACAACGCCGCTCTTTAGCTGAATCGAAATCACTGGCTATTGAAGCTGATTCACTCCATTACAGCAGCGACATCCTGATTAATACAGGTGCTATTATCGTTATCTTCCTGACCATGCAAGGCGCACCATACTGGATTGATGCTCTTTTTGCGCTTTGTGTGGCAGCGTTTATGGGTAAGTTAGCCTATAATATTGGCCTCAAGTCTCTGGATATGTTGATGGATAAAGAATTACCGGAAGATGAGCGTGGGCGAATAATAGAAATGATTGAATCCCACGATAAGATTGCAGGCTGGCATGATTTGCGCACACGCCACAATGGTGTCACTGTGGTGATTACCGTTGACATTGAAGTTGATCCGAATATGAACGTGCTGGCGGCTCACACCATTACAGCTCAGTTAGAAGGACGGTTTCTGACTTTATACCCTGATGCCGACGTTCTCATACATGTCGATCCAGAAGGCGACAAAACAGATGCGCGTCATCGCGTCAAAGGCGTCCATATCTGAAAAAGGGAACGAAAAACCCCGCAGTAAGCTGCGGGATTTTCATATTCGGAATGTTTTTAGATATCGCAAACAGGATTTCCTGTCTTATTCATAATCCAGGTATATCATATTCAGTGTCCCCTCCGGAACAAGCATCCTGCACGCGAGAAGTTTCAAATTTCTCTGTTGGCGCACTAGGCGTAACCTCCTTCTTGAAAAAATTACTGATAACTTTAACCACTTCACTGGGAAGGCTGCCGATTTTTCCAAGATAATATTCCCCAGTCGATCCCTCAATTCCTTTTTCAAACTGCTCAGCTATTTTATCACCATCGTTTCCCATTAAAACTCTCCTTTTAAGTATGAAAATGTTACGTATGTACCGTATACATATATACGATCAAGATATATATAGCAAATTTGGATAATGAAAAACTCCGCAATAAGCTGCGAGGAATTAACCCGAAAGAAAAGTAAACTCGAAATTTATTTTGCCGATGCAACGATAGTATCGGACGCACTATCCGGCGAGGTGTGCAGCCACCATGCTTGGCGGTTGATCGAGAAAATCGGACTATAGTGATCTATCGCATCAGCATTGCGCATAATCTTGTTTTGATTGTCCAGAACAAATGCACCTTTTTCTGTGTAAACAATCAGTACGGCATGGGGCATATTTTTCTTTAAGTCCTGAACGACGGCCACGCGCATACGGCTTTCAGGAACACCCAGTGCACGCAGGGCGACATATTTAGCAATGGCAAAATCTTCACAGTCCCCTCCATGTTTCATGAATTCCACCGGCGTTGCCCAGTAATCGGACTTGCCCCAGTTCTTCTGATCTATAATGTATTTCTTCTTGTTCATCATTTCATCGACATCTTTAGCCATCTCAAAAATCGAGTTTGAACGATACTCCGCTAATTCAATTTTCATCGCCTTAATAGTGCGCTGCGCATTGCTGTCATTAAGTTCTTCTTCAAAACGCTCAAACATTTCCAGCCATTTTGTGAAGGCCTTGAGATTGTCCGAGCGCGTTTCATTAGCACCAAATAAAGCCGGATAGGTTATGATGTCTTTAAAATGAGAGGTGCTGATCGAAGCCGGAACAATTTTATTGTCAAAATCTGAGGCGTGCGTTTGCTTAGCGAACCCGCAAAATGAGGAAAAACACAATAACCCGGCAGTCATAACGCGCAAGGCTTTTTGCCTGAAAAGCATAGCGGAAAGCTGCTTTTTGGTGATATAGCCCAGATCTAAAAATATCTGGCCAAGAGGTCTGGAGGTTTCTTGTTGTTTTTTGAGCGCGAGTTTTAGGTCATAAGGGGAGATTGACCCTTGCATAACAAGGATTTCACCAATCTTATTGCGAGCCAGAAAACAGCGGATTTTTCTTAAAATACCCCCGGAAGGCATGCAATCATACAAATTACTAAGTTTTACACCAGTTTTACGCACCTTAGTTCCCCTAGAATACTCCTTATGAATCGATCCAAAATAAAACCGATTCCTGAATATATGCATTACTATTAGACACTAGAAAGATTGACGAATTCCTAATAAAACGCCATAAAGAGTAAAAAATTTCGCTTTATTATTATTCTTTATTATTAAGAACAAGGTTTTTAAACTTGATGAACGACAAACCAACCCAATACATTGATATAATTGAAATGTTTAAAGATTTGCCTATTCTCGTAGTTGGCGACATCATGCTTGATCGCTTCACGTATGGAAAAGTAACGCGAATTTCTCCCGAAAGCCCTGTTCCTGTATTATCTGTGGACAGGGAAAATATTATGCTTGGCGGCGCCGGGAACACACTATCCAATCTGATCCATCTGGGATGTGAGGGGCGAATTGTTTCGGTTATCGGTGACGATGAAAATGGCGAGCTTCTAAAAAACGTGGTCAAAGACAATGGGATTGATGCCTCCGGCCTTATGAAATGCCCAGATCGCCCAACGATCGTAAAGACTAGGTTTTTGGCCGGTCACCAGCAATTACTCCGCACTGATTACGAGCGCGTTTCACCTGTTTCGGAGAAATATCAGAAAAAACTGCTGGATAAGGCTCGCAAAGCCATAAATGGAGCAAAAGCCATGATTATATCGGATTACGGCAAAGGCTTGCTTAGTCCTTCATTTATCAAAAAACTGATCTCTATGGCGCATGAAAAGGACATTCCCGTGCTCGTTGATCCCAAAGGCAAAGATTTCAGCATTTATGCCGGGGCAGAGGTCGTTACGCCCAATAAAAACGAATTACACGAAGCTACAGGCTGCATGGAGATTGACACGGATGAACAGGTCGAGGAAGCGGCTTCATATCTGATTAAAACCAGCGGCATTAATTCTGTAGTTGCTACGCGTTCCAAAGACGGTATGAGCATCGTGACAAAAATCTCAAAGACCGGTGAAAGCGGAAATAATGCTTTGGAATTTGATGTCACCCATATTAAGAGTGCCGAAGATATCGAAGTATTTGATGTCTCAGGTGCAGGCGACACGGTTATTGCCACTATCTCAGCGGCACTTGGTGCGGGAGGCAATATCGTTGAGGCGGCTTCACTGGCAAATATTGCCGGTAGTATTGTTGTCTCCAAGGTCGGGACGGCTCCTATCCGGGTCGAAGAACTGCGTAAATATCTAACTTGCCATGATCCTGATAACATGATTGCCGGCAGCGGATCAGAGAAGAACCTTCCGCATATTGAATCGACTTATCAGGCTCCTGTCATGGATTGGCAGGAGGCCTATGAGGAAATCCAGCGCTGGAAAGCACGAGGACTTAAAGCAGGCTTTACGAATGGTTGTTTTGATATTCTCCATTTTGGCCATGTCACTTATCTGAACGATGCGCGTCAGCACTGTGATCGTCTGGTCGTGGGGCTGAACAAAGACATTTCCATCCGTCTTCTTAAAGAAGATGGGCGTCCCGTGCATGACCAAGATTCACGTGCACGAGTTATTTCGGCTCTTGGTGCCGTGGATATGGTTGTTTTCTTCGGCGCGGAAAAAGGAGAGCAAGACAATACCCCATGTGATCTGATTTCGAAGCTCCAGCCTGATATCTATTTCAAAGGCGGCGATTATGCAATCGATCAGCTCCCCGAAGCGCCAATCATCATGCGCTATGGTGGAGAGGTGAAAATTATGCCCATCTATCAAGGTCACAGTACAAGCAAATCAATAAAGAAAGCTCGGGCGTAGACTTTTAGGATCGGAAATGAACAACCCCGCCCCAAGGGGCGAGGTACCACGTCACCCGCGAACTGCCAACGGCGGTGAAGCAATCCAGAGTCCACTGGATCGCCACGCTTCGCTCGCGATGACGAACACC
>JAGLKL010000085.1 GCA_023141075.1 Alphaproteobacteria bacterium | reverse complement strand
CAACTATGAAATTCTATGAAAGTTAAACCGGACAGTAGTGCATCAAGTGCGGGGTTACGATTTGTGTGCGGGGGTAATGCTCCCTAAAATTAAGTGTGTTTAAAAGTAGAGTTTTCTTATATTAACTTTTAAGGAGATTCACTATGAAGAAATCACGATATTCAGACAGTCAAATCATCAACATATTAAAGGCCGCGGAAGGCGGTACGCCTGTCGCAGTGCTTTGCCGTGAGCATGGCATGAGCAACGCTTCTTTTTACAAATGGCGTTCAAAATATGGAGGCATGGATGTTTCGATGATGGCGCGTATGAAGGAGCTTGAGGCAGAAAATGCGCGTTTAAAAAAGATGTATGCCGAAGTCCAGCTTCAAAATGATGTCATCAAGGATGCCATGCAAAAAAAGTGGTGAAGCCGTCTGCGCGCCGTGTTATGGCTGTTTCTGCTGTCACCGGTGCTGTTTTTAAAAGACGGCTTTCTATCGCAGTTGCTTGCAAAGCTTTTATTATCAGCGAGACCTGCTATCGTTATGAAGCAAAGCTGAGCGATGAAAATATTCTTGTGGCAGACTGGCTTTTGCGCTTAACCGGTGCGCAGCGCAACTGGGGATTTAAGCTTTGTTTTTTGTATTTGAGAAATGTGAAAGGATTC
This sequence comes from Alphaproteobacteria bacterium, assembly GCA_023141075.1. GTDB lineage: Bacteria > Pseudomonadota > Alphaproteobacteria > Micavibrionales > Micavibrionaceae > UBA1672. The sequence continues at coordinate 5,623 of JAGLKL010000085.1, read as the reverse complement.
CGTTGGAATCACAAGCGCGTTTACCGGATATATAAAGAGCTGGAGCTTAATTTACGGATCAAGCCTAAAAAACGTTTACAACGGGAAAAGCCGCAGCCACTAGCGGTTCCTGAGTCTGTGAACGAGGTCTGGTCTATGGACTTTATGCACGATCAGCTTTCTGACGGGCGAAGTTTCAGAGCCTTTAATGTGATTGATGACTTTAACCGTGAAGGACTTTGTATTGAGATTGATTTTTCATTGCCTACGCTGCGTGTTATTCGTACGCTCGACCAGATCATTGAATGGCGAGGAAAACCGAGCATTATTCGCTGTGATAACGGGCCGGAATATATCAGCAATTTGCTCGGCAAGTGGGCGCTTGAGCATAATATTATGCTTCAATTTATTCAACCGGGCAAGCCGCAGCAAAATGCGTATGTGGAGCGTTACAATCGAACGGTACGCTATGACTGGCTCAGCCAGTATATTTTCAAAACAATCGAGGAGGTGCAAATCGCGGCCACAAGATGGCTCTGGACATACAATAACGAAAGACCCAATATGGGCATTGGCGGTATTACACCAATGCAAAAACTCGCGATGGTAGCCGCTTAAATGATTCTACTTTAAAATCCCCCTAAATATGGGGGTATTACCGTTGTTTCTTCCTCCATATCCAGATAACTAATCGATACAGGTAAAATAGGAGATAGCCGTTTGATTACATTTTTTGTTTCATTCTCAGCAATTGTGTAGGTTTCATATGTAGCCATTTTTTGATTGCGCTGAGAAAAATAAAAGAACGTTGGGCCAATCCACTTTTTGTCTAATCTTGGCCACGTTTCATATTCTGTTGCTAGTTTACCTTCGATGACTTCAGAAACAAATGGCCTAGAATTATAGGGCATGCCAAATGATACTTTTATGGGTTGCATCCATTTATTGATTGATAATGGTTGTGGATAGCCTTTTTCGGGATTTATGTGCGGATACGCCCAAGGGTAGGTTTCTTCAGTTATGTGCTTAGAAAGCTTTGAGTTCAAATGCTCATCATTTACTGTCATATCGCCTATGGCTGCATCAAATAACCTTTCCAATATCTCCTTGCGGGTATATTCAACGTCATCAATAATAACTGCTTCAGGAAGGCCAAGAACTAGCTCTTCAATATTGGCAGGTACCTTCTCTTCACCCGCCTGAACACTCATCGGACTTAAAAAAATAGCGGATAAAAAGAGCAAAAATATCTTTTTCATCTGCGTTTCCCATCATTCACAAAAATCGTACATGTCATCGTGCCACAATTGTATTCACCACAGCAACCATAAATACGCGTATATCACGCAGCAATTTTGTACTTATTACTACCAACGATGTTATCATTTGCTGCATCAATCATCCCATCGGCGTTCGTATCAAGTTCAGAGAAATCATCATAATAGTCTGCTTCTGTGGGATAATATATATTCCCATCAGGTGCATGAGCTCTATCATTTAGTATAAACCACTGCCATTTTTCATCTTCATAAACTATGACTTCATCATAATTAATGGAGTCTCCATATACTTCACGGGCCAACTCAATTTCACCCTCAGTAAGATGCCTTCCTTCACTCATCTTCGGAATCCTTTCTATTCTTCCCTCATTGAATCTAATGGCCATACGTTCACAGAGGAAAAATCACAGGTTGGCGTTTTTCCTGCAGTTATCAACGTATTTATCTCATCCATAAAATCTTGAAATCGTGGAATTGCATGGTGATCTACCAAAATTTGTGCGCAGGCTTAAGAACGGCTGCTTTCTATACATTTGAAAAAGGCAGTATTCCCCGGAACGCCCTCTAGGTGTTTGTAATATAATGTATCTATAATTTTAATATCATGTTCTGTTATTCCAACACCGTGTACCGCAAAAATTACAATATCACGAATCTTCGCAAGATAATCACTATGCCCAGGCAAATGTGTAAGATTTCCAAATACTATAGCCATAATAATCTCCACTCTTGCCCCAACATCTCCTGCTTGTACTTTAGACCAAAGCGGCCCCCATATCTCCTGACACCTTTCTTCATCTGTCTTTTCTTTTACGAGAACCGTCTCTTCCGCCTGCACATTTATCGGAAACAAAAAAGTTACCAAAAACAGAAGGATTATCTTTAAAATGCGCATCACGCCACCTTTCTTAAAACCGTAGCACCATTATCATTTGCAGCAATCTCCCGCACCATTTCGAGCAGGCCGCCAAGTAATACTATAACACAATAGGCTATTAGCTAAACTCGATCCCGATAGGGAAAATGTACCAGAATAGTAAAAAACACTTGGTTTTTGGGCACTAAACAAGCATATATAGTGAAAAATATGGGGTTGTCCTAGCTAGATCGCCGAGAAATTTTATGAGCGTCCAAACGCCTGACGATATTCTTGAGTAGTATCTTCGTTGATTAATTCCCGTAAATTTTTACGCCCACGTTTAAGAAGTGAACGCACACCTTGCTCGGTTGTTGAAAGACGATCAGAGATTTCTTTAATACTCAGTTCTTCATAATAAAAAAGAATAAGCGCATTTTTCTGGTTTTCAGGTAATGAGTCCATCATACCCAGAAGCTTCTCATTTTGCTCGTTGCGAATCATTGAGCTATCAGCGGCAGGGTTTGCTTCGCAAGCGATGACTTGCTCAATATTTTGCGTGTCAGTCGTCGGACGACGACGACGTTTTAAATCGATACATCTGTTCAAAGTAATACGGTAAACCCAAGTTGAGAACTTAGCGCTCCCATCTTCCCAGTTCTTACGATTTTTCCAGACCGTAAGCAGTGATTCCTGCACCACCTCTTCGGCCTCGCTCTCGTTGCCAAGAACATTTACGCCCAAACGCCAGAGCTTTCCAAGATACCGATCAACGAGAATGCGATACGCTGTCTGGTTGTCCTCTTTTATTAGAGTCAACAAGACTTCGTCATCCGTTTGATCGTCTATTTCCGGCATAGTGTCGGGCATACTCAATCATTAATCCTTGCAAATAAAACACGGCTAAATAATTTTTAAGGTCACAAAACCAAAACTTTAAAAAATTATATAGCTAATAAATTGATTTGCAATAATGATGCCAGTCTTATGCCCGTCAACACGTGAACAAAAAAAGTGAAAATATTAGGGTCTAAACCCACAGCTTCTGTCTTGAAAATCGCACAAAAATTACTCTTGCACAGAAACTCGACCTTGCTCGGCCATTTCTTTTTGTTGATCGATTATTTTTTTGGTCAATAGCGACCATTTGCTATAGATATCGCGGACATTGCTTTTCAAATAATCGAATTCCTGAGCCGGATCATCTTTTTCGAGGACTTTAGTTAAACGCATAAATAGAATTCTATAGAAGTCATCAAGTGCCGGCGCGGTATCTCCGCCCTTCTCGAAATCCAGATGGCTTTGTAACGCGGCCAGAATACGAAAAGTTTTTTCGTTCAGTGCGCACATATTTTCCAAGTCATTTTCGACATAGGAATTTTTTGCCCCTTCAAGATTGCGCAAAATGCCCTCATACAGGGCAAGCACAATCTCAACCGGATTAAGAGCTGTTTGCCCCGTTTGTTGGTAGGCTTGCGCTGCGTTTCCGTATACTTCTTGCTGATTAGTCGTCATCATTGTCTATCCCTAGTAATGCTCTTACAGTATTTAATAGCGTTTTTGCATAGGCAATTTCAACCTCCATTCGCGCATATCGCTCAACTTCCCTCTGATAATATTCTTCGGCACGCTCACGAACCCGTGTGGCTTCGCTTCCGAGGCTTGAGTTTGTGCTTTGGAGATCGCCTACTGCTTCTTGTATAAGACCGCTGGAAATATTAGCATAGGCATTTACTGAATTATAGAGCAAATCGGCCATGCCCTGCCGAAAATCAATAGTAATTGAAGCGTTGACATCGTCGACATACACAAAGGTCAATCCTTCGTAAATTGTTCCTTCTGCGCCGATGATTCGCGAGCCGTCATAATCGAATAAAGACGTATCACCACCAACACTGACATTCACAATATCGCCGCCACCGTCGACGGTAATATCAAAGGTCAGATTAAAATCGGTAAGTGTCGAATCATTTGAAATCAACGCTATATTAGTGTTGTCTGTAACCACCGAAGTCTGGAACATCTCACGAAGTTCCTCATAATCATTAAGTAAAATATCGTTCAGCATGTCTTCATCTGAAATTTCAAGATAGTTCCCTGAGTTAAATCTGATTCCCATGTCCCCAAGGTTTGTAACCTGATCCGTATCATCTCCAAAAACAGAGGATAGAACAGAGGAAATCTGGAAATTCATATTATTGAGCATAGTGTCTGAAAATAATGCGGCATCATCGCTAACATCTCCGGTAGCGCTGACACTTTGATGTTGGTCATAAAATGTACGAAATTCATTATAGGCATCGATAAAGCCGATAATTGCTTCTTTCACGGACGAGTAATCATAATCGATTTCAAGGTTAATGATTTCTCCGGGAAGCTCGGCATAAAGCGACAAATCGACATCATCAAGCACATCCTCAATCGTGTTGGATGAACTGATAATCTCTAAACCGTCCAAATAGACAATCGCATTTTGCGCCGCCTGAGTGATATTGACAAAAGCATCCGCCCCATCTGTAACACCCAGACTTTGCATGATGTTGTCTATGCCGCCCGTGCTAACATAGGTGAGGGATTCGCCTGTTTCGGTTCCGCTGATTGCTAGCGTATAACTAGTATCACCTGTTTTTACGATCGTGGAACTGACATTCGTATCACCGCTCACAGCATTAATAGCCGCGTTTATGTCTTCCAGCGACATATCGACGGTCACGGTAATTTCACTTGCCACTCCGGCATCACTTGTCAATGTGAACGAGCCGTCAAGACCTAAAGCGGCGGTTTTGTCTGCGACAGCATTACTGGTGACCTTCATTTTCTTGGCAAGCTGTGAAACCTCAATACTGTAATCGCCGCGTATGGCTGTTTCACCAACCACAACGCCAATAACCGAGGTCGGATCGGCATCAGCAGCCGTTGACAGATAAGCCGTCATGTTATCATAAACGCTATCGCCTTGCTCTGAGTACCCATATGTTTGTTTGAGAAGCTTCAGAGACTCGAGCAGAGTATCGCCAAGTTCGCACAAAGTGCCATAAGCGCTAATAACTGCTTGATTTTTTTCGATTTTTAAATCTATACGATCAGCTTCGGCGGCTTTTTGCTGATAAGCTGCCTCAAGCAATGGCGAAGTATCAATCCCTGATGCGCCACCGACAACAAATAATCGTGTTCCGAAGCTTGCGACAGTTCCCGTAGAAATATCTGCCATAATGAAAGTACTCCTTTAGTAACGAGCTCCTTATTCGGAGCCGGGATGGGAGACTTGCAATTTACACGCCACCCATCCCAAAGATTTAAGGATAATCTTAGCTATTCAAAGCTCAGTTTTATTACTGAACAAGGGATAACAATGATGTTTTCATGTTATTGGCTTGGGCAAGTGCCGCTGTTGCCACTTCTGTCATAACCTGCGCGGTTGTGTATCTGGATTGCTCTTCAGCAATATCCGTATCTACAATCGTTGACCTCGAAACTTCCAGATTCTCAATAGAAGTGTTGATCATAT
>JAGLKL010000084.1 GCA_023141075.1 Alphaproteobacteria bacterium | reverse complement strand
TCAACGCCAGCTTCCTTAATCATGCCATCAAAAATACGCTGCATATTTTCCCAAAGCGCATAACCATAAGGCTTGATAATCATACAGCCTCGCACCGGGGCATTTTCAGCCATGTCCGCGGCCTTGATTACTTGCAGATACCATTCAGGGAAATTTTCTTCGCGTGTCGGTGTTATGGCTGTTTTTGCTTTTTTACCCATATTCTTATTCTAACTCCAAAACATATGTGACAGAACCAAAGACCCTTCTTATCTTAAGTCCTAATCATTATATCTCCGGTCATTATCTTCCGGATATTGTCCTTCAATTTTATCGCTAGAGAGTACGGGATTAGCACTTTCATGTCCATGCTGTTCTTGTTGATTGGATTGATTTTTTTTCATTTCTTTATCACGACTTTGGCAAAAGCTTTTAATTGAGTCGGATATGTCCTCATTTCCAAAAAAAACGCGACCATCTTGATAGAGAACCATGTTGGCAATATTGGGATTAATTTCCACGCCGTCAGGTAAATTCAATCCATAACGCTCAGCCAGATTTATATCAATGGGAAGCATAATCGGATCGTTCAGCATACGGCTTTTTATCCCGCCATCCGGCAAATCCGCCGGTACTACCGGATTGCCATAAACATCCACGCCCGCAACGTATTTTGCACTGTTTCCTATGTTCTGCTCTAAAAAATTAACATGTGCGCAAAGTTTCGCTATAGCATCATCATTCTGAGCATGCGCTGCAAAAGGAAAAATCAAAAATAAAAATAGCAATAATGAGCGCATAAAGGACACTCTACCTTAAACATCAAGACACGTCACGTGCACAGTTGTTTTTGGCTGCAGACCGAGAGTCTGGCTCACATAGCGCCGTAAAGATATACGCAGGGTTTCGGCGATTTCATCTTCATTTTGTGTCATGTCGGCCGTGTTTTTCTGCAATATGGTAATGATATCTTCGGCCTTTTTCTGCAATTCTTCTATAAGGCAGTCATGGCTTCGCTGATAGCTTAATCCTACTGTGTCGACTTTTATTCTTCCTAAAATATTGAGGTTCCGATCCAGAACTAGTGACGCATGCACAGTCCCCGAATATTGTAATTTTCGCCGCTCTGTAATTGACTGATGGGTTGCCGGAATAATATTAGCTTTATCAACGGCCAGCAGCGCTGTTTCTACGTGATCTATTATTTCAGGTTTTCCGGGTGCAAGCCGGATCACCGATCCGTTATTGGGAATCAGGACGTTCTCAATCTGGCAATTTGCTGCCAACTCGGCTTGGGCATTTAATTGAACGTGTTCGCCATGCACCGGCACAACGCAGGATGGCTTAATCCACTGGAGCATCTGCTCAATCTCGTCTTTATAAGGGTGGCCGGATACATGAATAATATTTTTCGTATCGTGTGGTGCAACAATACGTACACCCGCCATGCTCAGATTATTCTTGACAGCATTAATATTTTTCTCATTTCCCGGAATGGCGCGTGCCGAGAATATAACCGTATCACCACTGTTCAGAGAAACACCTCGGAACTCTCCGCGCGATATCTTGGCTAATGCCGCCCTGTGCTCTCCTTGCGATCCAGTGACAATCAAAACCAGATTCTCATCAGGCTCTTGAGCGATTTCATATTCACTTAAAAACGGCGGAATATCAGCAAGCATGTCACATTCATGGGCGCATCCGGCCATACGATGTAAAGACCGCCCGATCAACCCCACGCTTCGTCCAATTTCCTGCGCGGCGTGCGCTATGCTAATCATCCGGGCGATATTCGAAGCAAAAATCGTAATGATAATCTTGCCTTCACACGTTTTAAACTCCTCAATCAGCCCCTCGGCCACATCTGCTTCCGACCCGGCATAACCGTCAAGTTCCGCATTGGTAGAATCCCCAATATAGGCCAGAACCCCCTTTTCACCGATTTTGCAAAATACCTCCTCTTCGGTTTTTTGTCCTGTCGGGGAATTTTGATCAAGGTTCCAGTCACCGCTGTGAAAAAGATTGCCGTATGGAGTTTCAATCAGCAAAGAAAAACTATCGGGAATAGAATGTGACACTGAAACCATATTCAAACCAAAACAGCCAATATCAAAACGTTCGCCAAATTCCATAATATGGATTGGAACGCCTTCTACTCCCTTTTGTTCCAGCTTTCCCCGCAAGACAGAAGCCGTAAAACGCGTCGTATAGATCGGACATTTAAAGCGCTCCCACAAATAGGCTATAGCGCCAAGATGATCCTCATGCGCATGAGTAATCACCAGCCCTCTAAGCTTGTCCTTGTTTTTCTCTAATAGCTGTGGATCAGGGAGCAAAATGTCAATTCCGGGATAACGCTCATTGGCAAAACAGATGCCGCAATCAACGGCCAAAAACTCGCCATTACACACATACAAATTAAGATTTGCACCAAATTGTCCGCTCCCGCCAAGGGGAACAAAGTACAGTGCATTCGTTTTAAAAGTTTCAGTCATGCTTCTTCTTAATAGTAATGATTAAGTATATTCCTACATAAGCAGGAGCTAACATTATACTATTTTGCGTTATGTCTGTGCCTTCTGTTGATCTCGAGCAACCCTTTAAAGATCAGGTTATCATCGACAACGTCAATCAGCTTTGTGTCTTTGGCGTAAAGAGATGCAAGTCCTCCCGTAGCAATAACATACGGCTTTTTTGTGACACCACTTTCCCGCAAATCGCCAATAATGTTATCAATAATCTTTTCAATCAGCCCAATATAGCCCCAGTACATCCCTGAATGCATGGCGGCTGCAGTATTTGTCCCAATAGTGTTTTTTGGTTTTTTAATAATAATTTGCGGGAGTTTGGCTGCCTGTTGAGCCAGCGCATTAATTGAAAGCTGGACACCCGGAGCAATAACCCCGCCACGGTAAACACCGTTTATATCAATAACATCGAAGGTCGTCGCCGTACCAAAATCAACAACAATGGCTGGTAAAGGATAATATGCTATCACTGCGCTAGCATTGACCAGCCTGTCTGCTCCGATTTCTTCAGGTTGATCCAGATCAAGCTTAACGCCTGCACTTGTTGTGTCCACGCATAAGGGACGCTTGGATAAATATTTTTCACAAAAACGGGTAAGGTGAAAATTCGCATCAGGAACAACCGAGCTGATGACCACGTCACAAATATTATCCCATGAGATATCTTCAAGAACAAAGAGCTGGTTAAGAAACACAGCATACTCATCACCGGAGCGAGCACTCTCAGTTTTACACCGCCAAGAGTGAATAAGTGTATCGTCATTTTCTTTATTAAAAAGTGCGAAAACAGTATTTGTGTTTCCTACATCAATGGCAAGCAGCATGGTATATTGTCTTTACTTTACAGTTTTTAACACAAACGTAAGCAATACGATTGTAAAAAAGAATCGCGGTTCTCATCATACTAGAAACACATCCCCTGCGGTGATTTTTTGCAGTTTTTGAGTATCTTTGCACAGGATTAACATATTCCCTTGTTCATCGACATCCTGAAAAAGTCCTTCAACCGTATTATCAGGCAATTTTACGTGCACAGGAGTACCTTTCTTATATGACAGTTTCATAAACTCCGGTCTAAAAACAACAAATCCTTGCTCTTGCCACAAAGGGTAAATATCCTCAAAAACTTCAAGAAAGCGCAAAAGAAGCTCTTCCGGGGTAAGCGTAATGTTTTTGTTGTAATCAGATAAACTGACAGCTTCTTCAATGGGAGCGCTGGAAATATTGACACCGGTGCCGATAATAACATTTTGTTTCATGGTTTCCAACAAAATCCCGGCGCATTTCTTCCCTTTTATCATGACATCATTGGGCCACTTCAATATAACATCGTCATTCGTAATTCCAAGTGCGTCCTGAATGGCACGAACCAGTGCTATGCCTGTGACCAGAGATAAAGAGGTGCTTTGAAGTCTGTTGGCGCGGGGACTGAGCATAAATGAAAAACTTAAATTGCCGGAGCCACATTCCCATTTTCGTCCATGACGACCATAACCGCCTGTTTGCTCTATGGCGTGAATAAGTGTGCCTTCTTCAGCTTCGCCTTTGTCAATCAGTGCTTTGAGCGTATCTTGCGTACTGACAAGGCTTTTATGTGTTTGAATAGACCAGAAAGAGGAATGTGACATATTAAAATAACGAAGCCGCTACGGCATTTGCAAAAGTTATAAAAGTGTCTGGTGTAAAAATAAACCCAACGACAAAAACAAGAGCTCCGAGCAGGACAAGCTTTCTTTCTACTCCGATATCATCATCCAGCGCATCGAGAGGCTTATCAAAAAACATGATCTTAATAATGCGCAGATAGTAATAGGCTGCCACGACACTGGCCAGAACACCAAGCACAGCCAATGTGTAATATCCATGTGCAATCGCAGCATTAAAGATAAAGAGCTTGCCGAAGAAACCGGCGGCAGGCGGCAGGCCACTCATGGAAAACAGCAAAATAGCCATGGCATAAGCCAGAACTGGATGGTTTTTCGAAAGGCCTGACAAGTCACTGATACGATTAACAGCAAGCCCCTCTTTTCGCATGCATAGTATAACGGCGAACACACCGGCAGTTGTAACCAGATAGATCGACAAATACAGAATAACTGCTGCTATGCCTATATCAGAATTAACAATTACACCGATAAGCATATAACCCATATGGTGAATCGAACTATAAGCCATAAGGCGCTTGATGTTCTCTTGTGCTATCCCGCCAAATGCTCCGAATAACAGTGAGGCCAGAGCCAATAAATAAAGAATCTGCTCCCATTGTTCATAGGCTCCGGCAAACGGGCCAAGCATCAGGCGGATCAATACAGCCAGCGCCGCTACTTTCGGAACGAGGTCAAAAAATGCGGTAACGCCGGTTGGTGCGCCGTGATAGACATCTGGTGTCCACATATGGAATGGCGCGGCGGAAATTTTGAAGGCTATTGCTGCGATCACAAAGACCATGCCGATGGTAAGCCCCGGCGGTATAGCGTCCATATTATCTATACTTTGACCAATTAGCTGGAAATCCAAACTGCCGGAAAAGCCATAAATCAGAGAGATGCCGAAAAGCATAAGCCCCGAGGATAAAGCACCTAAAATAAAGTATTTTATCCCGGCTTCACCTGAGCGTACTGAGTTGCGCTGAAAGGCTGTGAGTACATACAGACTGAGTGATTGCAGTTCCATCCCCATATAGAGAGCCAGCATGTTATTGGCCGAAACCATAAACATCATCCCTACCCCCGCCAGAATCAAAAGCACAGGGTATTCATGCCGCGCAAGACGCTCCTGATAGAGATATTGTGTTGAAAGTGCGGTAGAAACAATAAGACCCAGCAGGATAATGAGTTTTATCAGATTTGAAAACGCATTATTAACAAGGACGCCTCCAAGCACAAAATATGTATCCCAACTGGTATAGATCAGCAAAACAGCAGAAATAGCAAAACACAATATCGCCGACCAACACAAAACATTCGTAGCCTTATTTCCCTGAATAGCGCCGACCAGCAAATATCCTATTGCCGTAACAATAAGGAAAATCTCCGGTGCAATAAGTGAGAGATTGGACAAATACATTATTCCATGTCCTCCTCATCAATAATCATATCCCCGGCGCTCGGAACAATGTCCGTCGGATTTTTTTCTATTTTATCGACAGGCTCTGTATCGAGAGTCTTATATATCCCTGCTATATTCGTAGCCGCTGGAGAAATCCTGTCCAAAACCATGTTGGGGAAAAACCCCAAATACAAAACCAAAGCGACAAGTGGAACAAAGAATAATATCTCATGAGGTCTGATATCTTCCATCTCGGCAGCGTCCTGATTGTCCTGCGGGCCGAAGACTACGCGGCGATAAAACAACAACATATATGCTGCGCCTAATACCAGCCCGCTCGCAGCAAACACTGTAGCATAGGTGCTCACTTTATATGTTCCCAGCAAGATCAGGAACTCTCCGACAAAACCGCTCGTTCCGGGAAGGCCGATCGCGCCAAGCACAAAAACCATAAACACAGCCGCGAAATTAGGCATATTCTTAACAATCCCGCTAAAGCGTGCAATATCCTGCGTATGCAAACGTTCATACAAAACACCCACACATAGGAACAGCGCTGCGGAAATAAGCCCGTGAGAAAGCATCTGGAAGACTGCCCCTTCGATGCCCTGCACCGTAAATGAAAACAAACCTAATGTCACAAACCCCATATGAGCAATAGATGAATAAGCAACCAGCTTTTTCATATCTTCTTGTACCAGCGCCACCAGCGAGGCATAGATAATAGCAATTACACTTAAGC
>JAGLKL010000083.1 GCA_023141075.1 Alphaproteobacteria bacterium | reverse complement strand
TGCACAGGCAGCAAAGCTACGCTACGGGCGGCAACGTAGTCCATCTTTTCCAAATTGTCCAGAAGAATCGCATTTTTGGCGGTGAAGCAACCAACAGCTACGCGCCGCAGATCGCTGATATAACCAAAGCATTCGAGGATTTCACCCATATCGCGGGCAATAGAGCGGACGTAAGTGCCTTTTCCGCATGTCATCTCAAACTCTGCTTTGTTTTTGTGAGTATCGAGAAGCTCTAGTTTGTGAATAGTGACGGTGCGCGGGTTTAATTCCGGTTTTTCTCCTTTTCGAGCAAGATCGTAAGCACGCTTGCCGTCAATTTTAATAGCAGAAAAGCGCGGGGGAATTTGCTCTATCTCTCCGGTAAATCGTGGGAGCAGGGCGATTATGTCTTCTTTTGCCGGGCGTTTATCAGAGGAGGCAATAATCTCGCCTTCCAGATCGTCAGTGTCGCGTTGCTCTCCCCATGTCACGGTAAAGTGATAGGTTTTCTTATCATTTTGGACAAAGGGAATAGTCTTTGTGGCCTCTCCCAAGGCTATGGGCAGAACGCCGGTAGCAAGCGGGTCAAGGGTTCCGGCATGACCGACTTTCTGCGCATTAAGGATGCGACGGATTTTACCTATGGCCTGAGTGGAGGTTATACCATAGGGTTTGTCCAGATTGATCCAGCCGCTTATCGGGTCGCCTTTTTTGTTTTTTCTGCCCATTTTTTGATTGGAATGTTATTCCTGTTCTTCATGTTCTTTATGCGTAATATTCACGTCACGCAGGATTTTTTCAATATGCTCGGCTTCGTCAAATGATGTATCAGCCAAAAATCTAATTTTCGGAGTGAATTTCAGGTTTGTGCCTTTGGCTATTTCCTTTTGAAACATGTGGGAGTGCTCGTTTAACTCTTCTATGAGTTCTTGCAGGCATTTTCCTTCAAAAGAGATGACAAAAGCTTTTGCATGTTTTAAGTCCGGGGAAGGCAGGACTTCTGAAACGGAAATTGTATTTGCTTTATTGAAGAGTAACTCGCTCTCAAAATGGCCGCGTTGCAATGTCTTGGAGACAATGTGTCTGATTTGTTCACCAACACGGCGCTGGCGTTGCGAAGGCTCACTATTTTTTGATCTGTGATGTTTCATGGCTCCGGATTTGCCCTATAAAAATTTTCCGTTTAGGATTATTCAATAATGCGTTTTTCCTCGATGACCTCGAAACATTCTATAACATCGCCTTCCTTGATATCATCGTAGTTTTCAAAGGCCATACCACATTCCTGACCTTCCTTGACATCTTTGACTTCTTCCTTGAAGCGTTTCAGTGTTTTGAGCATGCCTTCATGGATGACCACATCATCGCGCAGCAAGCGGACTTTGGAGCCGCGTCTAACGGTTCCAGAGCTGACTTCACACCCGGCAACTTTACCGACTTTGGTGATATTGAAGACCTGCTTGATTTCTGCCTGACCGATATATTCTTCGCGAATAGTCGGGGACAGCATACCTGTAAGTATAGCCTTGGCATCGTCTATGACATTGTAGATTACATTATAGTAGCGAATTTCTACATTATCACGATGAGCCAAATCACGGGCTTGTGTATTGGCACGGACATTAAAACCGATAATCAGAGCTTCGGAAGCATTGGCAAGGATCACGTCTGATTCTGTAATACCGCCAACGCCGGAGTGCAGAATTTCGATTTCAATACCGCTATTTTCTTCAACCATCTTGTTCAGTGAACCGATGATTGCTCCGACAGAACCGTGTACGTCTGCCCGGATAACGATTGGAAGCTTGGTTTTCTCGCCTTCTTCACGTAGCAGGAGAAGCTGTTCCATTGATGTGCGGTTTTCGACAGCTTGCGCGGCTCGATTTTCTTTGGCCTTGTGTATGCGGTATTCCGCAATTTCGCGAGCTTGATATTCGTCTTTTGTCACATTAAAGATATCGCCTGCCGAGGGTGTTGTGTTAGCTCCCAAAACTTCGACAGGTTGTCCGGGAAGGGCTTCTTTGATGTGGTTACCTTTATGGTCAATAAGCGCACGTACTTTACCAAAACTTGCTCCCGCGACAAAGACATGACCGATGCGCAAGGTTCCTTTCTGGATTAGTACGGTAGCGACTGAGCCACGGCCTTTTTCCATTTTGGACTCAATAACAAAACCTTGAGCAGAACGGTTGGGATTAGCTGTTATTTCAAGAATTTCGGCTTGCAGGATGATTGCTTCTTCCAACTTGTCGAGATTGGTTTTGGCTTTGGCCGATATCTCAACGCACTGAACATCGCCGCCCATTTCTTCGATAACGACTTCATGCTGAAGAAGGTCTTGTTTGACTTTCGTCGGATTGGCGTCAGGCAAATCAATTTTGTTAACGGCTACAATGATTGGAACATTGGCGGCTTTAGCGTGGTTTATGGCTTCAATGGTTTGCGGCATAATAGAGTCATTTGCTGCAACAACGATAACCACGATATCTGTCACATTAGCACCGCGAGCACGCATTTCTGTGAATGCTGCGTGGCCGGGTGTGTCAAGAAACGTAATTTTTTCACCGGTGGATATGGTGACCTGATAAGCACCGATATGCTGGGTAATTCCGCCGGCTTCGTCGGCAACCACATCTGTTTCACGCAAAGCGTCGAGGAGAGAAGTTTTCCCGTGGTCTACGTGTCCCATGATTGTTACGACAGGTGGGCGGGGCACAAGTTCTTCTGCTTTGTCTTCGTAATCATCAAGGCCGATTTCTACGTCGGCTTCGGTTACGCGGCGGACTTTGTGACCAAATTCATCAATAATCAATTCGGCTGTATCGGCATCAATAGTCTGAGTTCCGGTTGCCATTACTCCCATTTTCATTAAGGCTCTGATGACTTCTTTGCCCGGTTCGGCCATACGGTTAGATAATTCTTGGACAGTGATTGTTTCAGGCAAGATAACTTCGCGTACAGTTTTTTGGGTAGGCTCTTGAAAGGGTTGTGCGGCCATACGGGCTTTTTCGCGAGCTCGTCTTTGTGCGGCAAGGCTTGGCCCTCGGTCGCGTTCGTAATCCTTATTAAGAGCCTGAGTGATTGTAATACGGCCACCACGGCGTTGCTCAGCAGTTTTTTTAGGTGCTTTGGAAACTGCTTTTTTCATCCGGTCGCGGTAACTTAGTTCTTCTTCATCGCTTTTTGAATTTGCTGAAGAAAAAGTTTTTGAGCGCTTGGTTTTTTCTTTTTGAGCAGCCAGTTCCAATTCTTCAGGAGTAAGGGGGATTATTGGTACATCACTTTGTTCTTCGGATTCTTCACTTGTTTCAGGTGGAGGGGTTTCCTGCTCTTTTTTCTTTTGTTCGCTTTTTTCGCGTGCTTTACGAAGGGTTTCTTCCTTGAGTTCTTCTTCCGCTTTTTTGTCTTCAAGGGTCATAACCCGGCGTTTAGGTAAAGCTTTTTTCTTTGACTGGCCGGATAAGGCTGCTTTGAGAGCGCGTTCGCGTGATTCTTTCTCGCTTGAAGTGAGGCGTTCTTCAGCTTTTGCTTTTTTGGCTTCAATCTCTTTCTTTTCTGCAGGCGATAAGCGTTTACGGCGAACCTCTACAGCTACAGTGGCCGGGCCGCCTGTTCTTCCGGGGCGTTTGGAAGTGCCTCCTTTAAGGCTCAACGTTTTCCCGGATAAACTAAGTGTTTTACCCGTCGTTGCCTTTTCTTCTTCTTCTTCTTCTTTTTTTTCTTCTTTTTCGCTCATTTACAAAATGCCTAATGTTTTTCAGGGTTAGGTATACACTCACGGCTGCGTGAGTGCAAAGTGTTTATATAGTAGTTTCATGGCGTTTCTAATTATTCTTTAGCCTCTTCTTTAGTTTCTTCTATAGCTTCTGCACCTTGTTCTTCACTTTCTGTTTCGCCTTCATTTTCTGCAGTTTTAGCGGCTTCAGCGGCGGCAGCAGCAGCGGCATCTTCTTCGGCAAACCAGTGTTGACGCGCAAGCATGATGATTTCATTTGCTGCATGAGAAGTCATAGAACCTTCGCCTAAAATTTCGATAAGCTCATCTCCGGCAAGATCCGCCAGATCATCAAGTGTTTTGATGTTGTTCTCACCAAGCTTCAATAGTTGGTCTGCACGCAAGCCTTCAGCTTTCATAAGGTCATCAGCAATCTCAAGCTCAGTTTGTTTTTCATTAAGTTCAGCTTGCTTTTGTTCCAGCCATACGGCGGCACGATTTTGAAGCTCAATAGAGAGTTCTTCTTCAAAGCCTTCGATTGCATTAAGTTCATCAACCGGGGTTTCAATGATTTCTTCAACGCTGGTGAAGCCTTCAACTACTAGCAAGTGGGCGATAACATCGTCGACATCCAAAGCATCAATGAATAGAGTTGATCGCGTATTAAACTCTTTAGTTCGTCGCTCGGATTCCTGTTCTTCGGTAACTACATCAATGTCCCATTCCGTAAGCATGGAAGCTAGACGCACGTTTTGGCCGCGTCGTCCAATCGCTAGGCTTAAGTGTTCCTCGGGAACAACAACATCCATGCGGTGTTTGTCTTCATCCAGAACCACTTTTGCTACGGCAGCGGGTTGAAGTGCGCTCACAATGAAGCTGCCCAAGTCTTCCGTCCATGGGATAATGTCGATTTTTTCTCCGCCAAGTTCGTTTATTACGGCTTGAACGCGGCTTCCGCGCATTCCAACACAAGCACCAACCGGGTCAATAGAGCTTTCATGTGAAAGAACTGCAATTTTAGCGCGGCTGCCCGGATCACGGGCGACTGCTTTAATTTCAATAATGCCGTCATAGATTTCCGGCACTTCCTGCATAAAAAGTTTTGCCATAAATTCCGGGTGAGAGCGGGATAGGAAAATCTGTGGCCCGCGGGTTTCTTCGCGAACTTCATAGATAATGGCTCGGACACGATCATTAACATTCAATGGTTCACGGGGAATAGTCTCATCACGGCGCAAGAGACCTTCGGCGCGACCCTGAATATCGATTGTTGCATTACCGTATTCAACACGCTTAACTATGCCGCTGACAATTTCGCCGACTTTGTCTTTGAAATCTTCGTATTGGCGAGCGCGTTCAGCTTCACGAACTTTTTGCATAATAACCTGTTTGGCTGTCTGCGCGGCAATACGTCCAAAATCCAAAGGAGGTAGCTCATCGATCAGGAAGTCACCGGGCTGTGCATCCGGTTTAATTCTAACGGCTTGTTCGAGTTTAAGCTGCGCGACTTCGTTTTCAATTTCAGCGTCCTCTTCCATAACCTCGCGGTAACGTTTTAAATCAATGTTACCGCTTGTGCGACTGATTTGAGCGCGAATGTCCTGTTCATATCCATATTTGGAACGTCCGGCTTTCTGGATGGCTTCTTCCATGGCCTGAATTACAATTTCGCGGTCAATATTTTTTTCGCGTGCTACGGTGTCTGCAACTTGTAACAATTCCATTTTTCTCTCCTAATGTTTCGCAGTCGCTTTTATGAGTTCGTCAGTTAATACCAGTTTTGCTTTGGCAACAGAAGCATAGGGGATTTCAACGTCTCCCTGATCTGTAGCCAGCAATATTTTGTCGTCATTTATTCCGCCTAGGCAGCCTCGAAATTTTTTCTGTCCGTTTTCAAGGATAGGAGTAAGGCTTTCGATTTTTGCTTCAAAGCCTTTGTAATCTTCATAATCGTTTATATTTACGAGTATGCGATCAATGCCCGGAGAGCTTACCTCTAGGCGGTAAGCTCCGTCGATTGGGTTTTCTACATCCAGCGCTGTCGATAAGGCACGGCTGATTGTTGCGGCATCATTAATACCAAGATTTTTTGTTTCTTTATCCTCAGCCATGATCTGGACGACCATAGCGCCTAGAGCACCTGATATTTTCACATGGTGCAGGGCAAAGCCCATATCTTCTATGATCGGGGCTGCTAACTCAGCTATTTTTTGCTCTAAAGGCGTATAATTCATTATTTTCCTAAACAAAAAAGGCGGGCTTCTTTATGAGCCCACCGTCTTTTAATAGATCGGAATTTAGGGAGTTTATACGCGCTTTGACGTGGTTATGCAAGGATAAAAAACTGTATAATCACGGTGTATAGCCTATGTCTGATAAAATGATTCGAAAAAACGTCACCCGCGAGCGAAGCGTGGCGATCCAGTGCTACAAGACTCTGGATTGCTTCATCCGCTTTGCGGATTCGCAATGACGTGGTGGGTGAGATGATATAGTTATTTATTAGGGGCTGTCCCAGATAATTAGCTTTTAATTTTCCTAACCCATTGTTTCAGTTGTTTTAACTGATTTTTAGAATCACTGTTATTAAATCGCCATTCGCACTCCTTCAAAAATAGCTCAAAATGCTTGGCAGGAA
>JAGLKL010000082.1 GCA_023141075.1 Alphaproteobacteria bacterium | reverse complement strand
CTGACCCGATTTCATCATTTCTTTGGCAAAAGCCATATCTGTTACTTCAGATTTGCAATTCAACCCGCATTCATCAAGCACGTCCTTCGCAAAGACTTCCGGTTTTTCACCTTCAGGCACACTAAAAGCCACGCGCGACCCCTGTATAACCATATCCACGCCCTGATCACTCAGGTCATTCCTGTGATAAACTCCTGAAAGCGTACTCTGGAATGCTCCATCGGAAATACCGGTTGCGTGACCTTCTTCCGCCGTAGCTTCGAGAGAGTAATTCGAGAAAAGAACAACCGGGTCAGTCTGCTCTTGGGCTACACCTGGAGCACGCTCGTTAAACTGTCTAAGACTTAAGATTTTTCCTTCATCTGTCATGTCTACAACCCCTTTTAAAAGCTCGTTAACATCGTGATTCTTTTGTCGTAATAACGGTATCACAGCATACTTAATAATTTATTAACATTTGGGTCTAAACCCTATAATATCCGGCTAATCAGGGACAGATTGTTCTTTTCTTCAAGCTGGGATCGTTGCAGAACGTTCAGTGCCTTTTGCTGGCGTAAATTTTGGTCGATAGCGGCAAGTTTGAGGGAAGTTACATTGTCGTCTTTCTCCTGATCTTCCCCGAAGTCATTGACCATGCCCAGCAACACCGCTTCGGAAGAACCTCCATCAGAGCCTACACCTTGTGCGCCAAAGCTGGCTTTCTGGCTAGACACGGCGCGGCGCAAAGCGGATTTGCGTTGTTTTTCATCGGCAGCGGCATTCTGTTTTATCGCGGTTCTTTCAAGCGCGGCATCTGCACCGGCTCGAGATTCTTCGAGGGCATGCCCTCTTTCAAGATTTTTAGCGGCGGTTTCATTTGATGCCTGACTTACTGCAAGGTTGATAGCTGTACTCATCAGCAATGGGGTCATGGAAGCCATTGTTGTTTCCTTTCCTGTTTTGTATTAATTTAGTGCGTCATAAAAAAACCGCCCTTTTATAAGGCGGCTTAGGTAGTGTAATCACGAGCGCTTTAGTTAAATCGGCTGAAGCTCATCTGGCTGAGGCGGCTCATCTTCTAAAGGTATACCTGACGCCATTGCTGCCCTTATTTCTGCCATCTCTAGCGCAGCTTTGTCTACTATTCCGCACGAAGAAAATTTCATTGGGTATTTTTCTCTCAGACCTTCCACAATTTTCTTAGCAATCCCATCTCCCGACACAACAATGAATACAGAATCATCGTCCAGTGGTCCGTCTTTTACCTCAGGTGCATCAGGGTCAATGACGCGCTTTTTATTATCTGATTCATTCAAATATCTATAATCGCCGATATATGCCGCTACGCGAAGCCCAACATCATGGTTGCTACTAGGATACTCGTCTTTTACAATAATAACCTGCGCATTATCATCCTTTTCTTCAATGAGCTTTTCTAGAAAAGCTAACTCTTCCGGAGAAATTTCTCCGCTAAAATCAATCGTCATAATTTAACCCCTCTACATTTATTAACTTCATATAATCTGACAGCACTGTACACTACATAACCCTGAATATACAAATACAGGCAAATGGCGGATTAGGTGTTTTAGTCGTGGGCGCTTTACTTTAGCCAAGACTCAGGACTTCTTACGGCTGAGGCTCATCTGGTTGAGGCGGTTCATCTTTTAAAGATCTATCTAACAGCATTGCTGTCATTATTTCTTTCAGCTCCGCTGTGTTTGTTATTTCGCATGAAAATTTCCCTAAGTATTCTTCTTCCAGACCATTCACAATTCCCTGAGCATCTATATCTTCCGATGCAAAAATGAATACAGAATCATCCGGTCCGTCTTTTAAATAAATTGCATCAGGGTCAATGAAGAGTTCTCCATCTTTATCTGATTTATCCACACGGCTATGATGGTTGATATATTCCTCCACGCAAAGCCTAACATCCTGAGGGCTATCAGGATTCTGGTTTTTTACAATAATAACCTGCTTATTATCCTCCATTGTTTCAATGTGTTTTTTCTGAGAAATCTCTCCATTAATCATAATTTAATCTCCTAGTATTTATTAACTTCATACAATTTGATAGCATCGTACATCATATAATCCTGACTATGCAAATGCGGGATAGATCGCTTTGCTATTGTGCGCAGATGGCGGATTAGTCGTTTGATTTAGTCATGAGCGCTTTAGTTAAGATGGCTGATACTCATCTGGCTCTAAAGGTATACTTGACGTCATTGCTGCCCTCTTTAGCGCAGCTTTGTTTGTTACTTCGCATGAAAGTTTCCCTAGGTATTCTCTTTCCAGATCAATCGCAATTCTCTCAGCATCCATATCTTTCGGCACAACAATGAATACAAAATCGTCCGGTCCGTCTTTTACCTCAATTGCATCAGGGTCAATGAAGCGCTCTTTTTCTTTATCTTTATCTTTATCTTTATCTGATTCATCCAAATAACAATGATCGCCGATATATTCCTCCACGCAAAGCCTAACATCCTGAAGGCTATCAGGATACTTGTCTTTTACAATAATAACATGCTCATTATCACTCATCTTTTCAATGAGTTCTTCCAGAGAAATTTCGTTATAAATCATAATCTAATCTCCCAGTATTTATTAACTCATACAATCTGACAGCATTGTACGTTATATAGCCCTGAATATGCAAATACAGGCAAATGGCGGATTAGTCATTTGATTTAGGTCGTAGGCGCTTTGGTTAAGATGGCTGAGGCGGCTCATCTTTTAAAAGCATACCTGACAGCATTGCTTCCATTCTTTTTGCCCTATCTTTTTTCAGCTCAGCTTTGTCTGCTATTTCGTATGAAAATTCATCCGGGTATTCTTTTTCCAGAGCAGCCACAATTCTCTTAGCATCCACATTTTTCGGCATGGTAATGAATACAGAACCGTCCAATCCTTTTTGCAAAAAAAGTAAACGACAGTCAATGAACCGCTTTTCATCTTTATCTGATTCACGCGTATAACCGTACTCTTTTATACCCCACCCAACATCGCGAAAAGTATCATATGTGCTTTTTACAATAATAACTTTCTGGTTGTCACCCATTTCTTTAATGAGTTCTCTCTTAGAAATTGCTATGTCAACATCCGTCTTCATAATTCAACCTCCTAGTATTTATTAACTTAATACAATCTGACACCGATTATCATTTAAAGAATGATAACCGACGTTCAAACGCCACGTAAGCTTCGCGCTAACGCACGGGTTGCAGTCGCAACCTTCCAATTTATGTTCATTGAATGAACACGAATTGGTATGACAGCATTGTACGTTATATAGCACTGAATATGCAAATATGGGCAAATGGCGAATTAGTCGTTTGCTTTAGTCACGGGTGTTTTAGTCAAGACTCGGGAGATGAAGCTCTTCTGGAGGCTTATTTGCCTTCATTTCTATTAGCGCAGCTTTGTCTACTATTTCGCATGAAAGTTCCCCCGGGTATTTTTCTTTCAGATCCTCCACAATTTTCTTAGCAATCTTATGTTCCGGCGCAATAATATATGCAGAACCGTCCGATCCTCTTCCAAAATCAATTGAACGAGGGTCAATCTCTGCAGTTTTATCTGATTTATACAAAAAACAACCCTCGACAATATATCTCCATACATCAAGCCCAGCATCTTGAAAAGTGATGTCAGAATTCTGGTCTTTTACAATGATAACCTGCGCATCATCACCAATCCTTTCAATGAGTTCTTCCAGAGAAATTCCTTTACCAACATCCGTAGTCATAATTTAATCCCCTAGTATTTATTAACCTCACACAATCTGGCAACACTGTACATTATATAATCCTGAATATGCAAATACGGGAAATGGCGAATTAGTCGTTAACTTTAGTCACGGGCGTTTTAGTCAAGACTCATGACTTCCGGCTTAAGCTCTTCTGAAGGATTGTTTGCTATCATTTTTTCCAGCGCAGCTCTATCTGCTATTTCGCATAAAAGTTCATCCGGGTTTTCTTTTTCCAGATCCTTCGCAATTCTCTGAGCCGTCTCATCTTCCGGCACAATAATGAATACAGAACCGTCCGGTCCTTTTTCTAAACCAATAGAATTAAAATCAAAGAAATTCTTTTTAGATTTCTCTGATACATGCACATAACTGTGCATGCCGATATATGCCACTACGCTAATCCCAATATCACAAGGAATAACACTAGGTTCCGCGCTTTTTACAATAACAGCCTGATCATCACCATCCATTATTTCAATGAGTTCTTCCTGAGAAATTCTGCCATAACCCATAATTCAACCTCCTGATATTTGTTAACTTCATATAATTTGATAGCATTGTACATTATATAATCCTGACTATGCAAATATTGGGTTTAGACCCTAGTCGTTAACCTTAATCTCGCTTGAAACCATCAGCAGGGTAAATGGCAGGGGCAAGGATTGTTCGATTTCCCATAGCGGCGATGTTCCGCTCTCCTGCCATCCGAGACCACGTACTTCTATGTCACCGCTTAACAGCGGGTTGGGCACATCGAGGATTTCGTCTTGCCCCAGTTGTTTGAGGCTGATGTCTTTGAGACCGCGCCCAATATCAAGGGAGAGCGCAGCCGTATCCTTTACCCGGAAGAGCGCCCGGATAAGCCGCAGTTTTCGCGCTGCGCCGACCTTGCCGACTTCATTGGGCGGAAGCGGGATAATTTTGTGCGTATATGGCAATCCGATTTGCACCATATTTGCAGGTTCACTTAGGGTCAGAGAACCGCCTTGAACTGTTTGTGCATCTACCAAAGCTCCATCTGCGACAATAGAAACGCTTTGCCCTTCAAGATGATCGAGACCACTCCACACTGACACAGCCGGTTCGACTTGCCCCGATAATGCACTATCTAGGTTAAGATTGGAATCCAGCAATTCGATATAATAAGCATTGCTGCGCTCGATAAGCATATAAACTTCATCGCCGACCACGGACACTGATTTGACGTTTCCTTCTGTCTCATGCTGCGTCCAAGCGGAAACTTGTTCGGCGCGGTAAACAGTCAGGCTGGCGAATTTTCCGTCCTCGCGCACAATAAAGAGGAGTCGGTTGCTCTGGTCATAGTCCTGATCGATAGGCGTATCTACAAGGTGATGCGAGAGCAGTGCAAGATCGGTGGAAGTGTAGGCTTCTTCCAGATCGGTATAGAGATATTCGTAAATCTCTGTTTTTGAGCGTGCACAATATAATGTTGCACCGTCCACATTGACAGGCGGGATATAGCGGTCTGTGCGCGAGCCGAAACGGGTCTGGCGCAGGATTTGCACGGATGTCGGGGTGAGAGGATTGCCGATAACCATCCATTCTGCGCCGCTGGTAAAAACCTGTAAGTGGCGCGATGAAAATACCGCACGGATCGCATTGACTTGGTCTGAAAGAATTGAGAATTCTATAGCCCCATCATCCAAACCCTCGCCTAAATCGAAATTCATAAGATCACCGGATTTTGAAAACCACATGCGGTTTGGCAAATCCCGCGAGCCGCCGATAACAAGCCTGTCCTGATGGAAAGCCACAGTCACCGGATAACCGTGCACGGGGCTGAATACCTGCTCAAACCAATCGATATTGGCTCCGGTATCGGTAAGATAGAAATATTCTTCGCTGCCTGTGACTTCCGGGTCGTAATCCGGGTTTTTGCGGGGAATTACGGTGGCACTGACGACGGTCGGGGATTCATAATCAGTGATAAGAACATCCACGCCCTGAACGCGCAACCTTGTATTTTCATGACCTTCCTCGAATACGGCAGTTGAGGCCGTGAGGGTGATATCACCTTGCAACGCACTGGCCGTTAAAGTGACTTCTCCATCGGCAAATTTGTAATAAGGCTGGAAGCTCGTGCCGTCTTCGACGTAAAAACTCCAATCGCTTAAAGTCCATGTGCCCGCGCCGGAACGCACCAGCTTTTTGGGGTGTACGTCCGGGTGTACGAGCAACAATGTATCTGCGCTTTGCGTCCAGACAATCTGCGGGATTTGTTCCAAAGTCCATGGCGTTTGAAGCGTGGCTTCTTTCACCCCGCCTGAATAAGTGTCAATTTGCTGGTCGGTAATAACAAGCAGAGCGGTTTGTTCGGCATTGAACTCGAAAGCTATGAGCTTGCCGCTTCCGGCTGCCGTATCAATATAGCCCAGACCAAAGCGTCGGGTTATGCCGCCTGTGGGTTTGATGAACACATTACGCAGCTCAAGTGCTCCGTTATCATAGGCGCGTAAATCCCCACGGCCTAGCAGCTCTTCTGACACTTCGCCTGCGGTAAAAGTAGTTTTAATATCGGTAATTCTGGTCATGTTTTAGTATCCCTTGGCCGTAATTATTTGAAGCGAACAATGACTACGCATTGCTTCGCGTGCGGTAAAAGTAGTTTTAATATCGGTAATTCTGGTCATGTTTTTTCCT
>JAGLKL010000081.1 GCA_023141075.1 Alphaproteobacteria bacterium | reverse complement strand
GGTAAAGTGATAGAAAGTGTGGCCATGAAGAAACTTTTAGCATCATTCCTATTGTTAATAGCCGTAATACTTAATCCGGTTAGTGCGCTCGCTCAAAATAATGTAGACGTTATCTTCTTTTGGGGGAATGGTTGCAATCATTGCCGGGATGCAATGCCTTTTCTGGATAAACTGGAACAACAATATCCAGAGTTAACAATTCACAGACTTGAGACTTGGCATAACCCGAAAAATGTGCAGGTTCTCGAAAAAATTTCTCAAGCCTATAATGCTCCAATCACAGCAGTACCTGCCTTTATTATAGGTGATCATCCCCCTATTATTGGTTACAGCGATTACATGCGACGCAGCATTACTGACAAAGTTAAGTCATGCATAAAAAATGGATGTAATAACCCGTTAACCAAAGCAAAATTAGACAAGAATTCTCTTCAAATCTCTAAAGAAAAGGTTGTTAAAGAAGATAAAACACCCACTCTTTTGGAAACGCAAAGCATAACACCAAACAAAGAAGCATTAATAAATGTCCCTATTCTGGGTAAAGTCGATTTATCAAACTCGCCTTTGTTATTAGCAACAGCCCTTATTGCTTTTGTCGATGGATTTAACCCCTGCTCTACATGGTTGATAATGTTTTTGCTTGGGATGGTTATTCACACGCGTTCACGCAAAAAAGTTATCATAGTCTCCTTGACATTCCTTCTAATTACCGCCGCAGCGTACGGAGCGTTCATGCTAGGCGTCTTAAACGTGTTTATGTATGTGAGCTACATGAAATGGATACAGGTTGTCGTTGCTATAATCGCTCTCTTGTTCGCCGCAGTGAACATCAAGGATTATTTCTGGTTCAAAAAAGGAATATCCTTCACGATTTCGGACAAGCACAAGCCCGGTATATTCAAAGATATGCGCAGCATTATCAGCCCGGATAAAACAACACTGGCAATGATTGGTGCCACTGCTACACTGGCTCTTGGCGTAGTTTTGGTAGAACTTCCCTGCACAGCCGGATTCCCTGTCATTTGGGCAAATCTGTTAGCACAACATGACGCACACGGAATGACTTTTGCGACATTGTTTATCATATACATTTTGATCTATTTACTCGATGAACTTGCCATCATTTTTGCCGCAGTCATAACTTTAAAAGTGACAAAATTTGAGGAAAAACATGGCAGAATCTTAAAACTTATCGGAGGAATGGTTATGGCCTCCCTTGCCGGATTTATGCTCTTTTCCCCCGACACTCTCAATACATTAAGCGGAACACTGCTTGTATTTGCGATTGCAGCCATTTCTACTATAGTGATCATGACCGTGCATAAAAAGATATTGCCGAAAATTGGTGTTGAGATATAGGAACCATCAAACAAATATATTTCAAAGACTTAAGATTAGTACAGAATTGCACAAATATATTTTTCAAATTCACCCATTTGGTTCTCAAACACAAGCCCCTTCCTGACGTTCTTTCTGATAAGGCTTGATACGGGCTATGGTCTTTCCGGCCTCGTGTCGAGCTTCCATTATGTCATAGGCGTTTTGCAGGCGTAGCCAATACCCTTCTGACAGGCCAAAGTAACGCGCTAGACGTAAATCTGTATCTGCTGAAATACCACGGCGACCACGCACAATCTCACTGATACGATTGGATGGTACACTAATGGCCTGTGCCAAAGCATTTTGAGATAAACCAAGCTCTTGCAAAAACTCCTCTTGCAGAATTTCACCGGGATGCGGGTTTTTTAAATCGTCCATATGCCCCCGTTATAACAGTTATACGTTATCCGTACAACAATAATGTAAGGTTGTTTACAACCCATGTCAAAGAAGATTTTATAGTAGTTTCACTTAAGAATAGTACAGGATCGACACATGTTGATGAGTTAAACAAGAGCTATGAATTTTTAAACGTAATACAAACTTGTATAAAAAGTTTGATCTAAAATAGAAAAAACATTATCAATGCCGTATGTTTAAAAAAATATCTAGATTTCTGATCGTTTTAGGTCTTACAGGATTTATTCTAGGCGTTACATACTGGTGTGCCGTCAGATATCTTATCACGCAAAAGGCCATCCAAAAAACTTCAGACATAATCGAAATCACAACAGAAGCGCTCCCGGAACAGACAAACGAAGAGCAAAAACTTATAGCGATTACAAAGCATGTTTTTGAAACCTTTTATCACAAAGATCCAGCAACAATCCCTCTATACAAATTACGTCCCTACATTACAAACAAACGTCTGCCGGAATTTATCCGCCTACCGGATGGAGTAATGGAAACAAATATACAGCAAGGGTTTTGCGATAATGCATCGCGCATGCTGGCGTTTGTACTTGAGCAGGAAGGATTTTCTTCCGTTCAATGGAATATGGTAACAAATACAAGCGGACACTCAACTAGGCTTGTGACTCTTTCTGATGACGAGCGCAAAGTCTTTGTAGACCCTTTTTATGGCTTTGTAACAGTTGATCAAGAAGGCAAACTTACGGATATGGAGACAGCCAAAAACCGAATTCTTGACGGAGACAGATTTGAAGACGTTTTTGTTGCCTTAGGTGCTAACAGTGATGACAGATTTTATAAAAACCTGAATAACATGTATATGGGAGCAGAAGGCGAAAATTTATTGATTAAAGCAAAACTGCCGCGACTAAACGAACCTCTTATCCTCGGAAAAATTGACGGCCGGTATAAAGATGTAAAATCAGAGGGTGGACGAAACGGATTAACTCCATACTGGCATTATATGGGACATAAATATAACCGTGAATGGATCCGGGTTTTAGAGACACAGCAACCGGTAAAAATCGTTATGACTCTTGTCGAGCCAGTAGAAAACGGTATCCTAATAGCAACCCCATCACCGAAGGTTTACCAAAACACCCTGATCTGGGAACTCGATAAAGGTGAACAGTTAAAACTTCAAGATGGCCTTGCCCAAATTTCACTCAAGCGCTTCAACAGCTATATCGATGTTGACCAAATCGCTATATACCCGACCCAGTAATCTAAACTTTTAGCTCCCCACTGTTCAGCATTTCATCGACAGATGTCCACCTGATTTTCGGGTTGGACACGCCAAACGATATCCTATGCCATCTAGTTTTTCATGGATTCCTACACCGCTTACATAAAATGCATTACTCAAAACCAGCGAAGCTATTGAGCAGCAGTTGCTATAAGGGACTCTTCGACTTCAATCCCTGCGCTTTGCATTTGCTTAGCAAGCTTTGCAGCCACTTCCTTAACATGATCATTAAATTCCAGACGAATAATACCTTGCAAATCTGAGGGCAATTCTAAATGTCCCTTCTTTAAAATTGCAATCTTACCACGGCCTAAAGAAGCCATAACCATCCCCGCTTCTAGGATAACATTTTGACGTGCCCTAGGCTCCCGATCATCACTTGTTTTGTCTTTTGAATAACCGTAATCATCTGGAGTCATCAAAATTATCCCATATGCGGCTTCATCATATATATTTTTTTCCAATGCTTCTATGAGCGTCTTGGACTGACCATCACTATTTTGAAGGATATACGGAGTTAGTTTAAGGCGGCGCAAAATAAGCTCAAGCTGCTCAAGAGCATGTGTATCATGACCATGGATAATAAATATTTTAGCTTCATCGTTAGACGGTAAACCTCTGGCAACCTTGCTAGTAAATTGATCTTGCGTCCCATTATTAAAAATGGCTTCAAATTTAGCTGCTTCTTCCTTATCTCCCTGAAAATTTATAGTTTTATTACTCTCCCACCAATTCAGGATAGCCTCTGTTTCTGCCTTATACTGTTTTTGATTCCCCATATCCTTCCATTCACCATCAATACCAGTGAGCAATACTTTATCCTGTAGTTCTTTATATGTTCCTTTAAATTTACTTTTAGCCATAACTTTATTTCCTATTAATTATATTAAGACAGATCACATTTTCTTCCACCTAATATTTCTCACTAAATTCGACATATTATGCTTTTCGTCAAGTGTTCATAAACGTGCTGCATTCCCTTATCGGGCATGACACAAGGGGTTCTATATCTCTACACAAAGGAGAGCCACAATTCCAAAAAATCATCACATCAACAATAGCAGTCGCGTTTGCCGTCTTTAACACGGCGCAAAAGATTTTCCGAAACGCTTTTATCTTTCCTGTCCATCTGCTCCAGTTCTTTCTCGATTGCTATGCCCCCTGCTTTCTGCGTTTCTTCGTGAGTATAATCAATCAGATACTCCTTAAAAGTGGAAAGAGCATTAGGGCCGCATCTGTGATGAATTTCTCCGGATTTCGCCCATTCCATAAACTCATCCCCTGTCCGTCCCAGACGATAGCATGCAGTACAGAACGAAGGAATAAGCCCCAGCTCGGCCAATTCAGCAACAACCTCGTTTAGAGGACGGTGATCTCCAAGCTGGAACTGGCTTTCGGCAAAAGTACCTTCATTTTCCTCAGCCGCATAGCCTCCAGGGTTAGTCCGGCTACCCGCAGATATCTGCGAAACACCCATAGAGATGCTTTCGCGGCGCATTTGCGGTGTTTCGCGCGTAGAAATAATCATGCCCGTATAAGGTATAGCGAGCCTTAATATCGCGATAATTTTCTTAAGATCGGAATCGGAAACCGCATTTGGCGGATCCGAAGCAACATCGGAACCGTGAGCCGGTTCAAGTCGCGGCATACTTATAGTATGGCATCCTACGCCGTATTTTTCTTCCAGATGCGCAATGTGTTGTATAAGGGAAAGCACCTCAAAACGCCAATCACTTAACCCAAACAAAACACCCATCCCCAGATCATCAATACCCGCTTCCATTGCACGATCAAGGGCGGTAGCGCGCCAGTCAAAATCCGACTTTTTGCCATGTGTATGCATCTGAGCATAAACTTTGCGATCATAGGTTTCTTGGAACAACTGATACGTGCCGATTTCAGCTTCTTTCAACCGCTTAAAGTTTTCAACTGTTTCCGGTGCAAGATTGACATTGATGCGACGGATATTGGAACCGGGCTTATCTCCATGAGTAGCATAAATTGTTTCGATTGCTTTTATCACATAATCGAATCCTTCTTTCGGAGGATAAGCTTCTCCCGAAACCATCAAAACCCGCTTATGCCCTTGATTGACAAGAATGCGCGTTTCCTCGGCGATTTCCTCCGGCGTTAAAAAGCGGCGCTTTAAAGCTTTATTAGAAACACGAAAAGCACAATAAAGGCACTCGTTTTTACACAGATTGGAAATATACATGGGAGCAAAAAGCACAACCCGTGGGCCGTAGATACTATCCTTAATGTGTTTTGCCGAGTCATAAAGCTCATGCATAAGTTCCGGGTCTTGTATGGTCATCAACGCTGCGACATCAGAATAATCCAATCCATGTCTGTCACGGCCTTTGGCAAGTATTTCAAGGATATGCGCTTTGTCTTCGCTAACCGTTTCTGAAATTGTTTCGGTAATTGCTGCGGAGTCGAGCCATGTCACAGGGGTTGAGTCTGTCATCTTCCAAATATCCTCATTATTATCAAATGTTTCGTATATAAACTATTGTGGCCTTATCGTGAATCCCTTACAATTATTGCCTATGTACGTTTTTACTGCAAGCCCCATATTACTAGTTGCAAATCACTTACTTATTTTTTAAGGAGAAACTTGAAGAATGTTCACCCATTCACCCACGCAACAGCGCTCGATATCTTCGTCTCCAGAGACACTCGATATGGAAAGCAAGCTTCTGCAAAAAGAGATAGACGAACTGATCGAACTCAATGGAGGGAATCGCAATGCTCTGATCCCTGTTTTGCAAGAAATCCGAAAACGCCACACTTTTGTTAACAGCTTCGCCATGCAATATGCTGCAAACCGCCTCGGTGTGAGTGCTGCAGAAGTCTATGGCGTTATCAGTTTCTATTCGTTTTTAAAAGATAAAAACTATGGCAAGTTTACCATCAGCCTTTGCCGTACAATTAGTTGTGATATGGCTGACAAGACTCGTATTGCAAAACAGTTGCAAAACACCCTAGGCATAAAATTCGGTGAAACGACTGAGGACGGATTGTTCTCACTTCAATGGACGAACTGCATCGGGATGTGCGATGAGAGTCCTGCCCTTCTGATAAACGAGCAGGTTTTTACTAAAGTAACACCGCAGAAAATCAAGGAAATCCTCGACGGATGCAGAAAGACATATCAGGAAAACAAACAGGGGGATTCTTAAAGTCATGACCATTAGGAACACCATTACTTTTGCTTCAATTCCCGTAAATGAGGGACTGAAAGCCGCGCTGCAAAAAGAACCGGAAGAAGTCGTTGATGACGCTATAAAATCCGGGCTGAGAGGATGCGGCGGTGCGGGCTTCCCTACAGGTGTAAAATGGAAATTTGCCGCCAATGCTGCCGA
>JAGLKL010000080.1 GCA_023141075.1 Alphaproteobacteria bacterium | reverse complement strand
TCAAACTGTACCATCGCAATACTTGCAGCGACAAGAGCGGTTGTTGCACCAAAGATCGTCATAACAATCAAGGCAACGGGCGCATATTCAAATACCGGAGAGAACCGCACGATCAGGAATACTCCGGCTGCAACCATGGTTGCCGAGTGGATTAAAGCAGAGACCGGCATCGGCCCTTCTATTGTATCAGGCAGCCATGTATGCAGACCGAGCTGCGCCGACTTTCCAACCGCGCCCATAAACAGGAGCAGGCTAATCAGGGTAAGCGCATGCACTTCATAACCTAGGAACTGGTAAGTCGTTGCGGCATGGCTTTCGGCATTCTCAAAAATCTGAGCAAAGTCCAATGTTCCGAACGTGGCATATAAAGCAATAATGCCAAGAATAAGCCCGAAATCCCCTACCCGGTTCATGATAAAAATCTTAAATGCAGCAGCATTCGCAGAGTGCTTCTGATTCCAAAATCCTATTAACAGATATGAGGCCAGCCCTATACCTTCCCAGCCAAAGAATAGCTGTAGGGCGTTATCGGCGCTAACCAGCATCAGCATGGTAAAAGTAAAAAAGCTTAAATACGCCATAAAACGTGCTTTAGAAGGGTCGTCTTTCATATAACCGACGGAATAAACATGTACGCAGGCTGAGATTATATTAACCACACACATCATGACGACACTCAAAGAATCAATCCGCAAAGCCCAGACAGCGGAAAAATCTCCCGAAGTAATCCATTGTCCAAGCACGGACGTATAGGATTTATCCTCCATCATATCGTTAATATTAATATGAAAAAACAAAGAGACAGAAGCAAATGCCGCAAGGATAACAGCAGCGCAGGTGATAAATTGCGCACCCTTGTTCCCGAGCTGTTTGCCGAACAATCCGGCAGCAAAAAACGCAGCTAAAGGTGCAAAGACAGCAATCATTTCCATGGTTAGTAATTTTTCCTTTGTGCTACCATTATCCCTTAAGATCTGAAATATCTTCGACCGCTATCGAGTCTTTATTACGGAAGAACACGACCAAAATAGCAAGGCCAACAGCGGCTTCCGCAGCCGCGACGGTCAAAATAAACATGACAAAGATCTGACCGGTAAGATCGTTCAGATAACTTGAAAACGTAACAAAATTGATATTCACCGCCAACAGCATCAGTTCAATAGACATCAATATGACAATGACGTTTTTGCGGTTTAGGAATATCCCGAATACGCCGATCGTAAACAATATTGCCGCAAGTATAAGATAATGTTCCATGCCTATTAAATCACTGCTCATATCATACCCCCGTCTTAGGTGTGACGCGTGTGATTTCCAGCACATCGGACGGTTTACGTAAATACTGATCGTGCAAACGCTGCTTATGAATATCCGGGCGCTTACGCAAAGTCAGGACGGTTACTCCGATCATCGCTACAAGTAAAATCAACCCGGCCATCTGGAAAGCAAAGACATAGTCTGTATACAGCACCATGCCTAGTGCCTGCGTGTTTGACAACCCTTCAAAGGCAGATTGATCCTGCGCAATATTGGTCAGGGCTTCCGGTGCCATGTACCAATATGTGTATATTATTACCAGTTCAAAAAGTAAAATCCCGCCTAGAATAATGCTAGGGAAAATATAACTCACACTTCTCTTGCGCAAAGTAGAAAAATCGACATCGAGCATCATGACTACAAACAGGAACAACACAGTCACTGCGCCTACATGGACAATAATCAAAATCATGGCTAAGAATTCCGCACCCAACAAAACAAATATCCCTGCCGCATTAAAAAATGCCAAGATCAGGAATAAAACAGAATGCACGGGATTACGCGCCGTAATTACCATTAAGGCACTCAATATTAATATCCCTGCAAACAGATAAAAGGCAAAAGCCTGTACGATCATAAGAGTATCCCGTATCCTAAAAAACGTTGTCCTTTTTTAATATGTTCCTTCATTCACCGCAAGGGATGAAAGAAGTTTACTTATCCGGATTATCAACCATAAGATTAGCAGCAATCTGTGCTTCCCACCGATCTCCATTATCCATAAGTTTTTCTTTGGTATAATAAAGCTCCTCATGTGTCTCAGTAGCAAATTCAAAATTAGGCCCTTCGACAATGGCATCGATCGGGCACGCCTCTTGGCATAAACCGCAATAAATACATTTAGTCATATCAATGTCATAGCGTGTTGTGCGCCGTGAGCCGTCATTCGTGGGTTCTGCCTCAATCGTAATAGCTTGAGCCGGGCATATCGCCTCACAAAGTTTACAGGCAATGCAGCGCTCCTCTGCGTTTGGATAACGTCTTAGCGCGTGCTCTCCCCGAAAACGTGGCGAGATTGGTCCTTTCTCATGCGGGTAATTAATCGTTACTCGCGACTTAAACAGCAGATATTTAAGGGTTAGCAAAAACCCTTTGGCAATATCTTTTAGAAAAAGCATTCCTGCAAAGCTGTCCATTATTTTTCCTGCTGTTGCATAACATGCTCAATTTGCGCTGCTGTAAATGCCTTTGCTTGCTTCTGGCCGGGCAAAGCATCAAAGCTCATTAACATTCCCGCCATAAAAACAACCCATATAAGCGTAAAAGGCAGAAAGATTTTCCAGCCCAGCCGCATAAGTTGATCGTAACGAAAACGCGGCAATGTCGCTCTTGTCCATATAAAGAAAAACAATATGGCAGCGGTTTTCAGGGCAAACCATATGATTCCGGGAACAAATCCCAAAAAGTTCATACCAAACGGCGGCAACCAGCCTCCTAAAAACAAAATACTTGTCACAGCACTCATTAAAATCATATTGGCGTATTTCGCTAAGATAAGCAGTGCATAGCTCATTGCAGAATATTCAACCATGAACCCGCCGACAATCTCGGACTCTCCATCGGGCAGGTCAAAAGGCGCACGATTACACTTGGCCAGTATGGATACCAGAAAAATAACCAGCATTGGTAACAGCATTACCTGCACCCATAATGGCCGCGGTGCCAGCACAATTTCCTGTAAATTAAGTGACCCTGTAACCAGCAAAACACAAACAATGATAAGACCCATCGAGACTTCATAAGAGATCATCTGAGAAGCAGAATGTATCCCTCCCAAGAAAGCATAACGTGAGTTCGACGCCCACCCGGCCATAATGATGCTGCAAACACTCATCGAGGAAATGGCAAAGAGAAACAACACGCCAACATTAATATTGGCCAAAACCCAGCCCTTATCAAATGGGATCACCACCCAGGCAATCAGCGACAGGGAAAACAATAAAACCGGGGCTAGTAAAAACACAAAGCGGTGTGCATGCGATGGAATAATAGTCTCTTTAGAAAAAAGCTTAATGCCATCAGCAATAGGTTGTAATAATCCAAAAGGCCCAACAGTCATTGGCCCCTGACGGCGCTGCATTCCGCCCAATATTTTGCGCTCGGCATAAGTCAGATAGGCCACACATACTAAAACCCCGACAATAACCAGTAAGGAATACGCAACCGTCCAAGCCAACCAGATACCTGACTGTACAAGCCATAAATCCAAAGAATTATTTGCAAAGTCTTCTATAGGATTCATTTATGATGCACCCTTTTCTTTTTGCGTAAAACCGACATCACCAAAAGCTTCTGTGCATTCGCCCATAGTCGGCGAGGCACGACATATTGCGTCATTATAATAATAGTTCTGACGTGGTGCATTGAAATCATCTTTGTGCACTTTACCCTTATACGCATATTTCACCCACTTGGAAGGTGTAATTTGATACATGGTCTTGAACACGCCCCATTCCTTCTTGATACGAGCAAGCAACTCTCTTTGTGTATTATAGGGTAACGGCTTGTGCAACAAACGCTCTGAAAGTGCCCGGATTATCGCCCAATCCTCCCGCGCCTGCCCCGGCGGAGAAACAGCGCGTTTGGCCAGTTGTGGCCGACCTTCTGTATTCACATAGATGCCGTTTTTTTCCGTATAGGCCGCAGAAGGCAAAATCACATCGGCGCGTTCAGCACCATGATCGCCGTGATGTCCCTGATACACTACAAAAGTTTGCCAACCGATATTAACCTGCGCGTTGAATTCATCCGCGCCTAAAAGGAACAACGCTTTGATAGAACCATCCTTTGTGCCTGCAATAATCTCATTAAAAGCCTTACCTTTTTGTCCTTGAGGCAAAAAGCCGATATCCAGACCGCCTACGCGCGACGCGGCTTTGTGCAATATATTAAACCCGTTCCACTCATCATAAACTACGCCGAGTTTTTCTGCGCAGTTGTGCAGTAAAGCATGAAGTGCCAGAGCATCCTCACGTATAAAAACATCTGCGCCGATAATCATCATCGGCTTTTCGGCTTTTAGCTTGCCCCCGCCAAATTTTTTTGCAAAAGCGTCAATATCTTTGAGGTTGCTGCCCACATACTCATAGGGATAAGTTAAATCAGCCGGTTCTCCGATCAGGTACACAGGTATACGTTTTTCCTGCCAGTTTCTGCGAATACGCGCATTAACCATTGTTGCATCACGTCGTGGATTAGTTCCTATCAATATAATCGCATCTGCTTCATCAATTCCGGCAATCGTCGAGTTGAATAGATAAGAAGCACGATCCGCTGTATTCATCTGCGACCCGTCCGTGCGGCAATCAATATGCGGGCTGCTTAAGCCTAACATTAGGTCTTTCATCGCCGTCATGCTTTCAACATCCACTAGATCTCCGGCCAGCGCAGCAATCTCACCACCCTTCATATCTTTGAGCTTATCAGCTATGACACTAAAGGCTTTATCCCAACTTGCCTCATGCAATTTCCCGGACTTCTCATTGCGCACATATGGTCTGTCCAAACGCATATATTTCAGTCCGTCACAGGAAAAGCGTGTCCGATCATCGATCCAGCACTCATTAATATCTTCATTGAGCCGCGGCAAAATACGCATAACCTCCCGCCCTCGTGAATCAACACGGATATGACAGCCAAGAGCATCATGCACATCAATACTTTCTGTTTTCTTAAGTTCCCAGCTTCGTGCCCTGAATTTATATGGTTTCGAAGTCAGTGCACCAACCGGGCAGATATCAATAAGATTCCCCGATAATTCCGATCCAATATTCTCATAAACATAAGTGCTTACTTCCGCATTTACGCCGCAGTTTATCTGATCCAATGCAGGCGCTCCGGCAATTTCATTCAGGAAGCGGATGCAGCGCGTACAATTAATACACCGTGTCATGGAAGGATTGACCAAAGGGCCAAAATTCTTATCCGGCACAGCGACAGCGCGTTTGTTTTCATGGAAATGCGAGCGATCATTGCCATAGGCAAAAGCCTGATCCTGCAAATCGCATTCTCCTCCCTGATCGCAGATCAAGCAATCCATAGGGTGATTGGCCAACATAACTTCCATTACGCTCCTGCGCTCTTTTTTGACTTTCTCTGTGTTGGTCTTAACAACCATACCATCACAGCATTCCATGGAACATGAAGCCATAAGGTCGCCCTCCACCTCGACCAGACACATACGGCAGTTCCCTGTCACTGAGAGTTTTTCATGATAGCAAAAACGCGGAATTTCTATGCCTATTTGCTCGGCAGCCTGCAAAATACTAGTGCCTGGTTCGACCTTAACTTCAATATCATCAATTGTGAGTTTGGGCATAAGAATTTAATATCGTTATTTGTTCTCTTATTTTTCGATGGTTTAATCAATAGAGTATTGAAATACACGCAAATTTTCTATTTAATCGGCGCGTATAACGAAGATCAATGTAAAACTCAAAAGATTATATGCACACTCGAATAGAAATTCTAGCCCATAAAGATGATGGACGCGCTCGCAAAATCGAAAAAATGCTGTATGCGATGGGAATAGACTCTAATGTTCGCGCAGTCGATGTTTACACTTCCGAAAGCCCAGATGCCGATAACCTTGATTTTGCCAATGCTCTGGCAAATCCTGTAACGCAGAAAGTGAACCAAACACCCCGTGATTTTAACTGGGCGCTTGAGATCGGTTTTTTGCCCGGTGTAACGGATAATATCGGTAATACAGCATCAGAAATTTTAGAATTGATCGCACCACCCAAAGAAGGCGAAGACCAGAGCTGTTACTCCTCGCGTCTGTATTTGATAAAAGGTGATGTTACGCGCGAACAGGTTGACGAGCTTGCGTCTTCCTTGTCCAATAAGCTGATCCAGCGCATTTCGATCAAAAGTAAAGAAGAATACGATGCTGATGGAGGGATGGATGTCGTCATCCCCAAAGTTAATCTGGATAATAAGGGCGCTGTTGCTGATAGCGTAAACCTTAATATCTCTGATAAAGATTTGGAGGTTATCGGTAAATCCGGTATTGCCAATCAAGATGATTCACGCCGTGGGCCACTGGGTTTATCACTACTATATATGCAAGCCATTCAGGACTATTTCAAAAAACAAGGTCGCCACCCTACTGACATAGAAATAGAAACACTGG
>JAGLKL010000008.1 GCA_023141075.1 Alphaproteobacteria bacterium | reverse complement strand
GCCACCGGAATGTTTCAAAGATTTTCGCAGTGTAGATGCAAAGATGAGTGTTGAGCTTGCCGATACGCTTAAACTTACTGATCATCCGGCTATTAAGCAGATTTCTGAGGGCGATATAAGAGATCCTTTGGAAGTGCTGTTTGATCTGGAGGCTAATGAGATTCACAGAGCCGGTGCGAGTAAGCAAACCGGCGTTATCTTCCTTGAACTTGAGAGATATGGCGTAGAGCATCCCGAAGCCGACGTTGTCATGGGTATTAGAAGGTCGGATAATGGAGAATGGGATTTGCGCTATGTCAATTATAACGAGGACAAAATACGTCCTTTAAGCCAGCAACGTGCAAGTTGCTGTAACGATATAAAGGAAATTGTTGATCCCAGAACTACCAATCCAAACACCAATGATCTAACAATGCCAAGACATCTGGATCATGTCCTGTTCTTTTATGATTATTCTCAGAATGATGCGAACAGGCGGACGATGATGACACCGCATAAGGCCGGCTATTCGAGTATGCATGGGATTATTCCCGGGGGCGGTGGTTATGAGATCAAGAACGGTTTTACGGCGGTTTATGATTCTACGGATGCTCGGGATCGGGATGTATACACGAGGGCTACAGCGCATAATTATAATATTACAACCGGATATAAGGTTGACATGAAATATAATAACGGCAATGTCAACACTCAGGTGCTTAATGGAGGAATCAGTCGAGCTGAAAAGGACGTCGATCGTTATAATCAGCAGAGAAGAGGCTTTGTTCAGCCGCGTAATACTCGTGGCGCTCGTGATAATGGCCGGGATCGAGGTGAACCACAAGAAGATCAGCGCAGTCATCGTCAAGGGGAATTTAATGATAAGTCCGGTTGTAATCCGTTTCCGGTGACGAGTTGGCTTAATGATAAACTTGGTAAGATTCCTCTTGTGGGTTTTCTTTCTAAGGGTGTGTTGGAGCCACTCGCTATGCAATTCGAGGTGGCTCCGAGGAAATGGAAACACGGGCCGAACTTTACAAAAGAAGATCTATGCCCGTCGGAGACAGAACAAAGTGATGAGAAGATCCATCAAAACCGATCGGATTGCGGTTGTGAAAGTGGCCCGTATGATAGAGGATATGCTGTAAACCATCCTGATCAGACCCATGATAATACTTCGGCGCTTGGTAGTTCTTATTAAGGGCTTGTGTGATTAGGTTTTAAAGTTTTATATTTCACACCAATTATCTATAGGTGCTTTTCGGAGCACCTTCTTTTTTTGGTCTTTTAGATCTTCTTATGGGTTATAAATTTTTTATCGGAAACGGCAGCCTTTTATATGGTCATTGACCAGTCCCATGGCCTGCATAAAGGCATAACAGGTTGTAGGGCCGACAAAGCGCCAGCCGCGATGCTTCAAATCTTTCGAAAGCGCCTGTGACGCTGGGCTATGGGGTGGCATGTCTGTGCGACAAAGTGGCGCGGTGTACGTGTCTGTGTACGTGTCTTTTTCCGGTGAAAAAGACCAGAAATAATCAGATAATGTTCCATGTTCTTCGATGAATTCAATGGCTCTTTTCGCGTTGTTAATTGTGGCTTCTATTTTACCGCGATGGCGTATTATTCCGTGGTCTTGAAGAAGAGAGAGGACTTTATTTTCATCGAATCCTGCGATCTCGTAAAAATCAAAACCGGCAAAAGCAGTACGAAAATTTTCCCGTTTGCGTAAGATTGTCAGCCAGCTTAAACCCGCCTGAAATCCTTCAAGACATATCTTTTCAAATAGACGTACATCGTCATAGACGGGGTTGCCCCATTCCTCATCGTGATAGCGTATATAGAGAGGATCATCTCCACACCACCAACAGCGTGTATGCCCGTCTTTTCCTGTGATTAAACTTTCTTCGGCCATGGAGAATCTTTCACACTTCTTTAATTATGCTCAAATATACATATATAAAAGCATACATAAAAGCGCGGATTTTATATGTATAATTGTTTGCGTGATTGACTTTGGAAGTGTCTTAGGTCACAAAGATGTTTCTAATTCAAACGGATAAATGAATTTACAAAGGAAAGCTATGGCATCTTATCAATATGTGTACGTTATGAACGGTCTAACAAAGGCGTACGGCAATGGAAAAAAAGTTCTTGAGGACATGACTTTAAGCTTTTTCCCTGGCGCGAAAATTGGTGTACTCGGGCCTAACGGTGCGGGGAAATCAACGCTTTTGCGGATTATGGCGGGAGTTGATAAGGACTTTTTGGGCGAGGCATGGTCGGCGGAAGGTGCACGCGTGGGTTATTTAGAGCAAGAGCCGCATCTTGATGAAAGCAAGACCGTGGGCGAGAACGTTATGGAAGCTCTGGCTGATATCAAAGCCATGGTTGATCGCTTTAATGCTATTGGTATGGAGATGGGCGAGCCGGATGCGGATTTTGATAAGCTCTCCGATGAAATGGGAGAATTGCAGGAAAAGATTGATGCTGTAGATGGATGGGAGCTGGATCGTACCATTGAAATAGCGATGGATGCTCTGCGTTGTCCTCCGGCAGATGCGGATGTAATTAACCTTTCCGGTGGGGAAAAGCGCCGTGTGGCATTGTGTAAGCTTCTTTTAGAAAAGCCGGACTTGCTTTTGCTTGATGAGCCGACCAACCATCTGGACGCTGAGAGCGTAGCGTGGTTGCAGCGATTCCTGAGCGAATATTCGGGCGCGGTAGTGATGGTTACGCATGATAGGTACTTTTTGGATAATGTAACGGGCTGGATTTTGGAGATTGATCGCGGGAGCGGCATTCCTTATGAAGGCAATTACTCAGCTTATCTGGATGCTAAAGCTAAGCGTATGCGTCATGAAGAGCGCGAGGAATCAACGCGCCAGAAGACACTTGCGCGTGAAATGGAATGGATGGGTAAAAGCCCTTCGGCACGTCGGGCGAAATCAAAGGCGCGTATTAATGCGTATGAAGATCTGTTGGCTCAGAGCCATAAACGCGATGGAACCAATGCGCAGATCGTTATTCCTACGCCGCCTCGTTTGGGTGATTTGGTAATTGAGGCTAAAAATATTAGCAAAGGTTTTGGTGATCGTCTTCTGATTGATGATTTGTCATTCAATTTGCCTCCGGGAGGCATTGTCGGGGTGATTGGGCCGAACGGCGCGGGTAAAACGACGCTGTTTAAGATGATTACGGGCAAAGAGACCCCCGATGACGGGACGTTTAAAGTCGGGGATACGGTGAAGCTGGGCTATGTCGATCAAAGCCGCGATAGCCTCAATGATGATGCAACTGTGTGGGAGGAAATATCGGGCGGTACAGACATCATAAAGCTGGGCAAAATTGAGATGCAAAGCCGGGCGTACGTGTCTGCGTTTAACTTCCGAGGCCCCGATCAGCAAAAGAAAGTCGGGTCTTTGTCGGGCGGGCAGAGGAATCGCGTACATCTTGCCAAGATGTTCCGCGAAGAGGCTAATGTGATTTTGCTGGATGAACCGACTAATGATCTGGATACGGAAACACTGGCGGCGCTGGAAGAGGCTTTGGAGCAATATGCAGGCTGCGCAGTGGTGATTTCTCACGATAGATGGTTTCTCGATAGGTTGGCAACGCATATTCTGGCTTTTGAAGGGGATTCTCAAGTCACATGGTTTGAGGGCAATTATCAGGACTATGAGGCCGACTACCGCAAGCGTATGGGTCATGATGCCGATACACCAAAACGTATCAAGTATAGGCCTTTGCGGAAATAGGGCTGCTTGGTGGTTGTTGAAGATTATATACCAGATGAGCTTAGTAGCTGTTTTGCACTTTAGGAAAGGTCTAAAAAAGACGGTAAATCTGGCGAAAATATGACATAAAAACTCGCATTTTCTCTGCAAATGATGTTACAATACATAGTAATTGTCTAAAATGCGGTTTATTTGTGCGTGTTTTGGATTGTTTTTGTGTTTCTTAAAGGTAGTGAGCTTGTATCGTGCAGAATATTAAAGCTAGAGACGTCATTGCGTATGCGACTATGCCGCGTGTTATTCCTCGTATTAAGGATTTCTTTGCTTCCGGATTTGGGTATGTTTCGTTTTTGATGGCGCAGGTTTTTTCCATTGTGCGTCTTCTTCCAAACGGTCACCCTTATTTAATGCCTGAAAATATCGGGCGCTATGGATTTCGCCATGTTATCGCGCAAGCATCTAAAAATCTGACATTTTCGTATAAGAATATTGACCAGATTATTGTCTTTTTTGCTGTCCTTTCGGGGATTGTTATTTTAATTATTCAGATTGCATTGCTGTTTTATGTCACACTGATTTCCCCTGTTTTGGCCGTGACAATGTTCGATACGCAGTTTCCTCAGACAGATGTTGCGTTTAGCATCCTTCACGAGGTTTTTGGTATTCCGGGAATTTTCTGTTCTCTTTCTGCACCGGCGGTTTGTACTGACCATGAGATATTCATCGCTCCTGCGCCTGCACCGTTTCACTTAGCTCTGTATGGATTATTTGAATTTTATTCAACCGGTTTGATGATGATCGCCGTGTTGATTTTCTTGTATTTTCTGGTTGTTGTTATTGTTGAAACGGCTGTGACCGGTACGCCTTTTGGCCAACGTTTCCAAAATTTCTGGGTTCCTATTCGCCTGATTGTAGCGCTGGGCTTGCTAATGCCCATAGATTTCGGGTTGAGCTCGGGGCAGTATATTGTCCTTTATACAGCCAAATATGCTTCAGGGTTTGCGACGAATGGCTGGAATATCTTTAACGGTGCAGTTGCCGCACACACGATGTTTACAGGGGGAGGGGCGACTTTCCCCGCAGGGCTTCCTCTCGGGGAGCGTTATTCTTATGTTGCTTTGCCCGAAGCACCGGATATAGCCCCTCTCATCGAAGCGATGAGTTTGG
This sequence comes from Alphaproteobacteria bacterium, assembly GCA_023141075.1. GTDB lineage: Bacteria > Pseudomonadota > Alphaproteobacteria > Micavibrionales > Micavibrionaceae > UBA1672. The sequence goes on along the minus strand of JAGLKL010000008.1, from coordinate 12,935 downwards.
TGCATGCCTGTGCGTACGCATATCATCGTCTGAATGGGAGTTGGACTACCGGAAAAAAGAACGAAACATTGGATGACAATTCTCCTTATCCGAATAAAACAGCTAATTATGCTGAGGAAACTGCCAATCTTGGGAGATATGAAGTTCAGGCTTTTTTAATAAAAAACGAGACCGCCGGTATGGTTGCTGGACAGCTTGGAACCTCTAATATTTTTGGGTTTCCACAAATCCGTGAGTATATCGGTGATAGTGCTTCGGTGCCATATCATGCGGGTGCAGGTGTTGTGAATGGTCTTGGTTTTTACTACGGTAGTGATATCATTATCCGTTTTGGTGAATTCAAAATGAGGGGTGGCGTTGCCAATGACTACGTATACAGCGATAAAACCGGTAATGTGATGCCACTTTGCGGTGATATTCGCATTCCGATTGCTGATTTAAGCGATCCCGGCGGTTCTGCTCTTGGGCGGGGCGGGGCGGATCAGATGCAAAATTTTTATTACCAGTTGGTTTTGGATCTATGGTTTTTGGCTCCTGAACTCAGACAGATCGGGCGCCATCTTGTAGAGATTGCCGCAGAGCAAGATAAAAAACAACTGAATGATTTTTGTAACGGAACGGAGGCGGCAACGGCTATACCTCTTGGCGCGATTGGCGGGATTAACGGTTATATTGCTTTAGCCGATTGTCCCAATATTCCGCCATCAGTGGAATGGCGTTCTGATTTTATTAGTACAAATGCGCTTAATCTGAAACTGGAAATTCTAGAGGCTTGGGAAAATTATGTTACTAATTCAGTTTATGCTGAGTTTGAAACGGAGATATCTCGTCGTGGATGGGGAGGTGCCGGTATCTGGTATAATAAGATTGCAGAAATTAACAGTGGCTGGATGGACGGTGTTAAAAGTATGCCTTATATGGAGCGCTATCCGCTTGTTATGGAACAAGTTAAAGCCTTTAAGCAGCAACACGCGAAAAACGTCAGTATTAGTGAGTTGTTCGATCCGCATATTCCTTCGGAAGCTGCGAATACCAGTCCCAAACGCGTGAGGCTTGAAGGGGGCGGTTCTGACGCGGTTACGCAAATTGCGATTCCTCTTTATAGCGTCTATGAATTCTGGAATAAGCCTAATGACTCAAAGGACAATAACAATCTTAATCAGGCGAAAACCGATAACCCGTTTATGCACGCGGTAACCATATTGATGGGAACAACGGGTATTCTTAATATTCGTGGTGCTAACCAACATATGCACCCATTGGCGCAGCTTGTTGCGATCGGGAAAGGGCTGGTTAACTCTGCTGTTATTAATATGGCCGGAGCAACGACAGGGGCGTTCCTTGGCGGATTGCTTGGCGGGCTTGAAAAATTCAAAACCGTTGCCGGGCTTATCGATGCGGCCAGCAGTATGTTTTATTCTGTAGCATTTATCGGTTTGACCGCCGGTTTTGTGTTATTTTATGTTTTGCCGTTCATGCCGTTTTTATATTTCTTTTTCTCTGTGGCTAACTGGGTCAAAACTATTTTTGAAGCCATGATCGGTGTGCCTTTGTGGGCACTGGCGCATATGCGTATTGATGGTGAAGGGCTTCCGGGAGATGCTGCTGCAAACGGGTATTTCCTTCTTCTTGAGATTTTTATAAGGCCGATTCTGACTGTCATAGCATTATTAGCGGCGATTATTATATTTGCTACGCAGGTTCGTATTCTTAATGTCATTTGGGATCTGGTTACTGCAAACACTGCCGGGTTTACAGAAGTGGACGATATTAACGGTACCGTTTCTTATACCGGGCCAGGTGTTGTTTATTATTTCCGTGAAAAACTTGATCAGTTCTTCTTTACTCTAGTTTACACGATTGTGTCGTATATGTTGGCCATGTCTTCATTTAAGCTGATCGATAAGATCCCTGATAACATCCTGCGCTGGGCCGGGGCGGGTGTGTCTGCCTATGGTGATATTGATCAGGATAACGTTGACAGTCTGAGCCGTTATGCTGCTGTTGGTGGTATGACTATCGGTAATCAGGCTGCCGGTGCTGTGATGCAGTTGGGTAAAGGTGTTGGTGGAAGTTTGGGCGGTGCGCTCTCGAAGGCTGTTAGTTCATCTCCATCTAAGACCTGAACTTAAAGTATCAGGATATGAGGGTTAAGAAAAACCCCTGTTTGAGCCATTATTGTTTGAGTTTGATGTTAAGGAAGAGAGAGTAGATGCCAAGGTTAATATTTAAGGATTTGTTCAGGTATGTTGCGTTGCCTGAGGTTATGCCTAGGTTGCGCACCTTGTTGTTTGGCGGGTTTGGTTATATTCCTTTCTTCATCGCTGTGGTTTATCAAATGGTGGGTCTTTTGCCCAGAAACCACCCTTATATCATGCAAAGGAATATCGGGCGTTTCGGTATTCGCCATGTTTTGGCTGAAGCCGCCAATAACATTACATTCAGCCTAAAAAATATAGATCAGATCGTTCTGTATGTCGCGGTTCTGGCCGGTATTATTATATTCCTCATTCAGCTTCTGGCGCTGGGTTCGATTTTTATTCTCCAGCCTGCTGTTGCGCTGCCAGTAAACTTTTCCGGTTTTTTCGTTGTTCCGGCTGCTAACAGACCGCATGATATTTCATATATGATGCTGGACATGGTGTTTGGTGTTCCACACCCAAGTTTGCTTAATACAGGGTTTTTTGAGTCTTGTGTCAGTACGAATACGGTGTGTCAGCAGAGTGATGGAACCAATTTCACGGCTATGAATACGGTATTTTTTGTGAGTTTTATACCGGCGTTTTCGGATCAAATGGGTCCCTTTTCGCCTCAGGGATTTACCTATTTCCCATTCCCCTTCCATGACGGGTTGCACAAGATTTTCGGGTTTTATAGTAGTGGTCTGATGATTATCGCGGTGATTATGACGGCCTATTTCGTCGTTACTGTGATCGGAGAAACTACACAGACGGGGACTCCTTTTGGCAAGCGTTTTAATAAGACATGGGCGCCGTTGCGTATTGTGATTGCTTTTGGTTTGCTTATGCCACTTACTGTAGGCCTGAATTCTGCGCAATATATTGTGCTTTATTCTGCAAAATGGGGCTCGGCGTTTGCGACAAATGGCTGGACTTATTTTAATGTTGCATTGTCTACAAGCTATACCGGAAACTTCCAGAGACTGGTTTCCATGCCCAATATGCCCGATCTTAATGAATTTGTGCAGTATATGTTCGTTGCGCGGACATGTAAATATATAACGGATCACTACATGCTTACTGAGTTGCGCGAGAAGGAAAATCGTGAGGGACTGCCACTATCTGCGGCATTGCCGTTGGCAGATAGAATCCATCCTTATGTTTTAAAGGAGGATACTGCGCCTATCAACGCTATGCTGCTTACAGAGCTTGGTCATACATATCAGAGTGTCGTGGATTGGGTACCCGTTAATACGGTTAAGATCAAAATTCGTTTTGGTGTCAGGGACGAAGACAAATTCAGTGATTTTCATTCCAGTGTCAAGCCGATATGCGGAGATATTATTTTTTCTCTCATCGACGGGCGTCGCTTTGCCGATCAGGAACCTTATATGAGAGATATGCAGGAGGCGTATTATAATTTGTTCCGTGATTTATGGTGGGGGGCTTTATGGGATGGTGTTGCCGGTGGGGCAGGTTACCCGGCATATCAGCGATTGCCTTCGCTGAATCACCGTTATCGTTATTATGCAGATCGTTATGTGAAAGGGCTTCCGGGTGCGGGGGTGAATCCTGCGGATCATAATGTTAAGCTGGATTCGGTGTATGTGCAAAACATGAATGATATCGCAAGAGCAACTATTGAAACGGCGTCGCAAGCAGCGATTCTCTTGGCTCAGACATCTACTTTGTGGGGCGGCCCGTATAATGGTACAGCTGCGTCTGCAGATCCATTATATTCTCGTGGGTGGGCTGCTGCCGGTGTCTGGTATAACCGTATTGCCCAAGTCAATGGCCAGCTTACAGATGCTGTGGCCAACGTGCCGGTCGTCGTTTCTTATCCAATGATTATGGAAACGGTCTCTGATAAAAAGTCGTTGTTCGTCAATATGCATTCAGTAGAAGAACAATATAAGCCTGAAGCTCCTGCTATTGATGATATGAGTTTGCTTCTTGATTCAGCACACGGTTTGGAATATGCTACGGCGCTTTATAATGCCCATAAGGCATGGGTAAAAGCTGCAAGCGCACAGTCACAGCACCCGCGAGGTAACCCGATTTTGACGTTTATCAGTTATTTGCTCGGTTTAGATGGTTTGTATAATATGCGTGATAATGCTGCGAATGCAACGCATCCGTTGGCTCAGCTTTCCGGTGTCGGGCGGTCATTGGTCGAAAGTTCGATACGCTCACTTGGCTATGCGGCAGCATCATCAATGGTTAGTGCTATGGGTCCGGTTCCCAAGCAGCTTATGTACGTGATTTCAAGCTTCTTCATTACGGTCGCTATGCTTGGGTTAACAGTGGGCTTTGTTCTGTTCTATATTTTGCCGTTTTTACCGTTTATTTATTTCTTCTTTGCTGTAGGAGGGTGGGTAAAAGGGATATTCGAGGCGATGGTAGGCGCTCCATTATGGGCTTTGGCGCATATTCGTATCGATGGGCATGGTATGCCGGGAAATGCGGCGATGAACGGGTACTTCCTGATTTTTGAAGTTTTCTTAAGACCTATTTTGATTGTGTTTGGAATGTTGGCCAGTATTTCGATTTTTTCTGCGCTTGTTAATGTTTTGAACAGTATCTTTGATCTGGTGATGGAAAACACTGCCGGTTATGACATAACCTCTCAGATTGCAGATGCAAGTTTTACCGGGGAATATATGCGTTCGTTGATTGATCAGTTCTTCTTTACCGTTATTTACACGCTTATAGTGTACATGATTGGTATGTCGTCATTTAAACTGATCGACCTTATTCCAAACAATATTCTAAGATGGATGGGACAAAGTGTGGCAACGTTTGGTGATACGCGTGAAGATCCGGCTCAGGGCTTGGTCTCTAGAGCGTCGATCGGATCACAACAAGTCTTGGGTAAGATTGGGGGCGGTCTTGGAGGGATGGCGAAAGCGGCTGCAGGATCATAATGATGATGCGCCGGTTCCGGTTTTTGTTTAATACCAAATTTAGGCGTATTAAGGTGAAGTTAAAGATTAGAGTTAAAATATAAATGGCTGTGACAACGACAAGATTTGTACAATATTCGGTGTTTCCAGGAATATGGCCGCGGATTAAGGGTCTTCTTGGATCGGGATTATCGTTCTTGTCCGGCACGTTGGCTGTTGTGTATTTTAACCTAGGCTTGTTGCCGACTAATCATCCTTATCTCAGTAAGCAAAATTACGGGCGTTTTGGCGTACGTCATGTGGTGGCGGCTGCAGGCAAAAACCTTACTTTTTCCTGGAGACATACTGATCAGATTGTTCTGTATTTCACGATCCTTATCGGTCTTGTCATTCTATCATTACAGTTTATCATCGTCGTTATTTCTATATTATTTTATGCTAAGGCTTTTGCCGTCGGTACTGTTTTAGGGGCGTATGATGCGGCACTCTTCGCGGCTTTTGGCGGGAGTATAAGGGATATCATCGATGTGTTCTTTTCAGGTGTCGATGGATGGACGACAGGATGGATCGTTTTTGCCGGTACTGCAGCAGGACCCTCTCAGGATATTGCCTTTGTCGTGCTTGACCAGGTTTTCGGAATTATGCAGGGTTCCGGGCCCGGAGGAGGCGTAGAAGGTTTTTTCCACTCTTGTGTTTCCACCCCTGTCGCTTGTACGAATATACAAGGTGATGTTATACCGTCGATGCCTGTTTTTCCTTCTCCTATGCACTTGGCGATGCACCAGATGTTCTCGTTTTATACAATGGGGATAGCATTTATTTCGACTGTTGTATTGCTCTATTACATCGTCACAATTATCGGGGAGACCATTGTAACCGGGACACCATTTGGTCAGCGTTTTAATAAAGCATGGGTCATTCCCCGCTTGATGATGTTCTTTGCTTTGCTTGCTCCTATTACGTTTGTAGGTAATAACAGCGGGATTAATGTTGCTCAACTTATAACGTTCTCTGTAGCGAAATTCGGCTCTAATTTTGCTACAAATGCATGGCTGGTTTTTGTTGAGGGGGGCGTAGATCAGGCGGCCAATCAATATGATGCGTTTTTTGGTATTTCGCAAAGTGATATGCTTGCTATACCGAGGATTCCAGAATTAGGAACGCTGGTACAGTACATGTATGTTGTTCGAATGTGCATGTACGCAGAAAGCCTCGTGCACGGGCACAAGGTTATTCCCTATATGGTTCGTCCCCCGTCAGAGGATGTTACTGTGATAACATTGCTTGATGGTACGCCAACACCGTATAACATTATGGGAGCAGGCGTAGGAGTCGGAGGAGATGAGTATCGAATATATGACTCCGCGATACCTTTTGCAGATGCAGTCGAATTTTCAAGGTATGAAAATGTTGTTATACGTTTTGGGCATCGTAATCCACCGGGGGGCTTCGTCGGGGATCCTAACAATCCGCCTGATGCATATGATGAGGAGTGGGGGTACATTAAGCCGGTATGTGGAGAGATTCAGTTTGAGGTGACCTCGCTTGACCCGTTTGTCATCGGGCCTCTACCCGGCGGTTATGGAACAGAGACTATTCAAGACGTTTACTGGGACTATATTGATGAATTTTTGTACTGGGACGTTACATTTGATCAGACTGCGTATTGTATGCTGAACGCCATTATACCTTACTCAAATGATCATTTGTGTTTGGAGGATCCGGTTGAAGACATGGGTCTTGATGATCCGGGGGAGATTGATTATCTCGTACAGGGCGTACTCTTAACGACAAATTTTCCGTTAACAGTTGTAGAAAACCACACACAATGGCTTACTTTGGATCTTGCTCGTGCGTCTATGGAGGCCATGAATGAAATGAACAGAGTGCAATTGATTGGTCAGACTTCTACCTGGAACAGTGTTTCTTCTCCATTTGCCGTAGCCCCTACCTCTGTTCACCAGCAAGTGCAACTTGCTGATAGTGATCCGGCTTATATTTCATCATTGCATATGCCGATTGAGGTCAAGCAACGTGGTTGGGCCGGTGCGGCGCTTTGGTATAATCAGCTTGCGCAGCTTAATGGTCTTTACGCTTCTGCTGTCCAGAATGTGCCGCGTCCGTTCAAATATCCGATGGTTATGGAAGAAGTTTCCAAGCAGCACCATGAAGCGGATGGAAATAGTTATTACACGCAACGATTTAATCCGCGTCTGGCTAATGGGAAACTTGCCGAATTGCCGCGTCCGGGGGATCAGTATATTGCTGCCGCACTCTATAGCGTCTATAGCTTCTGGAATAGTTCGGCTGTGCAAGAAACAGTGTTCACGAGGAAAAGCAATAATCCCATTATAGATACAATTAATATGATATTAGGGACAAACGGGATAGTTGATATTGTAGAAAACCGGGGTACTTATCCTCTGGCTATGTTAAGTTCTTTGGGCAAAAACATGGTCGACGCAGCTTTGCGTAATCTATGGGTCGGTGTTGTCGGTCAGGGAATTGGCGAGATTATGGACGGATTTCTTGGTGGTTTGGCAAAAGTCGGCAGTTCATTTGCGTTTCGTTTTGGTATGATTGGGTTGGGCATTGGCTTTATTTTATATTATGTGCTGCCGGTCTTACCGTTTATTTATTTCTTCTTTGCCTTTAGCGGCTGGATCAAAAGTATTTTTGAAGCGGTGGTGGCGATGCCTTTATGGGCGCTGGCGCACATGAATATTGAAGGAGAAGGGTTACCCGGACCATGGGCAAGTAACGGCTATTTTCTGCTTTTTGAGATATTTCTGCGACCGATATTAATTATTGCCGGCTTTGTGTTTAGTATTTCTATATTTACTGCGCTGGTTAATGCTTTGCATGATACATATCATGTCGTTGTTATGGTTGCCACCGGTTACAATATTCAAGGGGAGATAAATAATACAAATGCCGGTGCGCTTTCTAATTTCACTTCAACGGATCCGATGGCATTTATGCGTGGGCCGATTGATGAGATGTTCTATAGCATTATTTATGTCATTATGGTTTATATGATTGGTTTATCATGTTTTAAGCTAGTTGATACAATTCCAAACAATATTATGCGCTGGATGGGTGTCACAGTCAGTTCTTTCCACGAACATATGGGAGATCCCGCCGGGGAGATGACAGGCAAGCTCTTCCGTGCAACCCAGATTACGAATATCCAGCTTATCGGTTTGATCAATAAAGCCCAAGGCTTCAGAGATACAAGTGCACAAGATACTGCTGCGCTTGCTGTGAGTACGGGTGGTTTTAAATAAGTTAGAGTCAGCCAGCAGAGTATTGATTTGAGACCGTTATAATGGCGTTAAACGGATTTTCTTGTGTGCGTGTGTTCATGTCTACACTCTTTCATTTATGCCCTTGGGTAAAAAGATGTAAACAATACTAATGAAAATCACATATAATCAAAAAACGCAAAAAAAGCATAATTGGGGTGTTTTCATGTTAACGAATTGGTAGTACTCTTCGTGGTATTAATGGCTTACGACTCAATTAACTGTGTAATTTTCATAAGAAGCATTGACTTTAACGCTTCGTTTTTTTTGTTCCGCCCTTAAAGCTTTTACAAAAGAATATATAAAACGTGACAAGCAAACTATGTTAGGACTTGAATAAGAATGAAAAAAGTAGCTATATTGTCTCTCCATTCTAACAAATTTGGCAAACAATCCGTAGTCTCATACTTATTAATCTGCATTTTGTGTGCTTTTACCACACTGTCTTTGAGCGGTTGTGCCAGTTCCAGTAATCCAAGCGTTATTGATTCCGGTAACGCAATTTATGATCCTTATGAAGAATATAATCGTAGCATCACCAAATTTAACCTGACCATAGACCATGTCGCTATTTACCCCGCTATCAGGAGTTACCGAACAATGACACCTGATCTCGCACGCGAAGGCATACAAAACGTGATGAGAAACCTGCGCTCTCCGGTTAACTTGATTAACCAACTCCTTCAGGGAGACTTAAAAGGCGCAGGAGATGTTGCCGTGCGGGCTTTGGTCAATACGACCGTTGGTATAGGAGGTCTTTTCGATGTTGCTGCATATGAAGGTATTCCCTATGAATCAGAAGATTTTGGACAAACACTTGCCGTTTGGGGTGTAGGCAATGGTCCATATATTGTTGTACCATTTTTCGGTGCTTCAACTTTACGTGATTATAGCGGTCTGGTTGCCGATTCAATGATGGATCCGGTGAACTGGTATGCATATAACACTGATAGAAAAGGCATATGCTACGCAAAAAACGGGGTAGACTATCTTCTTTTAAGAGATTCCCTGTATGACAGCATGTCCGAAATGGAACGCAGCTCCTTTGATTACTATGCCGCGCTCAGAAGCGCCTATTATCAGTACAGGAAAGCCGCTATCCTTGATTCAAGAAATCACCGTACAAGCCGTACCCAATACGAGGAACTTCCTGAGATTCCCGACTTTGACGACGATTACTAGATCTCGCAATAAAACCGTAACGCGATTAATCGAAATAATATTACTTACGTATGTTTGTAGATTAACCCCTAATAATCCTGTTTGTATCTTCAGCAAATATTGCGCTTCATAAAAAAATTGTTATAGAGTAGAGATGGCTTTGTGTATTACAGATAGAAAAGCCCTTATCTTTTATTTTAATGATTAGGAGACACTCTTGGTTAACAGTAAACATCTGCTATTATTCGTCAGCGTATTCGGCCTTTTAGTTACGCTCAGCATTGTTAATTCTGATGCGGCTCCGCTTTCATTCGACGGGCAAGTCTCCGAACAACTTAACGGGAATCAAACGCATTCCCTAAAGCAAAATGTCAGTACTCCCAGCATAGATGAACAATCACAGGATTTTATTAAAAATATTGCCGAGCAGGGCATCGGATTCATGACAAATCAGGAATTAAGCGAAGAAAAACGGGAAAAAGGGTTCCGCGAAATGCTCGAAGATAGCTTCGACATAAAAACGATTGGCCGTTTTGCATTGGGTAGATACTGGAGACAAGCCACTTCTGCACAAAAGAAAGAATATCTGCGTTTATTCCAAGATATGATCGTTAACGTATACTCTCGCCGTTTTGGTGACTATAACGGCGAAAAATTCGAAGTCCTTTCTGCACGCGGGCAAGGCCCTTCCGACGTAATCGTCATTTCACAGATTATACCAAAGAGCGGCGCTGCAATCTCCATAGACTGGCGCGTACGCAAAAAAAGCGAACGGCTTGTGGTCATTGACATCATTGTCGAAGGCGTGAGCATGGCCTTAACTCAGCGTTCCGATTTCGCCGCAGTCATACAACGCGGCGGCGGTAAAGTCGATGTCCTGCTGGAGCATTTGCGTAAATAACGCGACGAAATATCATAACGGTAAAGTGTTTTGATCTTAGGGTTTAGACCCTAACCGTCTTCCAGATTCATCATAACCGAAAGTCCAAGCAAGAAAGATATTAATGCTGGAGACCATGCAGCCAGTAAGACAGGGATTTGTTGTGAAGAGCCCATGGCTTGTAAGAAGCTTGAGAGAAAAAATACGATAAAGCCGACGAAGACCCCGCTGGCAATCATTATGAACGTACCTTTAGTGCGCGGTGGGCGCATGGATACGGCGGCAGCCAGCAAAATCATGGCGCAGAACATGAGGGGCTGGGAGAGCAAATTCTGGTAATAAATTTTTAAGCGCGTGGCATCAAAACCGGTTTGCTCCAGTGTTCGTATATAATCCGGGAGTTTCCAAAACGACATACTTTCAGGTGAGGAAAAGCTCTCTTGTATGTCATTTACTGTCAAAGTGGTGGGTAGTACGTAACGAGGATCAAATTGCTTGGGTGCACCTGATTTGTGGATGGTGACTTCTTTAAGGAACCAGTTTTCTTTTCCCAATGTGGCGCTTTTTGCGTCAACGCGTTGCAGGAATTCGTTGTTATGTTTGAAATAAAAGACCGTGACGTTTTTCAATACCCATTCGGGTTGAACAACTTTTTGGGCATGAACAATCACATATCCCTCGACAAGGTTTGGGCTGTGTACGTTTGTATTTTCTTCTTCGGGCGATGTATTTTGTTGTACGTCTTCTTCATTTTCTTCCGGTATTTCTTCCGGGGAGGTGTCAATTAGTACGGGCTGGCGGAGCCATAATCCTTCATCAAAAACGGCAATTTGATTTTTTTGACGTTTGAGATAGACGTGCTCCATATCCTCAAATTTACTGATGAAAACGGCGCCAATCGGATTTATTACCGTCATTTGCAAGGCACCGAACAATACGCTGATAACGGCCATGGGCAGGAGGAATTGCCATACGGAAAAGCCTGATGCACGTACGACGATAAGCTCGTAACGTCTTGTTAGTTGCCAGAAGGTGTACATGGCGCTGAAAAGAACAGCAAAGGGAAAAAGAGTTTGTCCGACCTCGGGCAGTTTTAGCAAACCCATTTGCAGGACAATGGATATGGGGATGTCATCATGTTTGCTGGCGCGGCGGATCAGTTCGACTGTGTCAAACAAGTAGGTCACAGAGAGCAGGCCAAAGAGCAAAAATATAAGATTAAAAGTATAAAGCTTTGCCAGATAACTGCTTAATGTAATTGTTATTTTCATGGTGCAGCTTTCCCTCCAATATTGGTCGAAGCTTTGGTTTTGGCGGTTATGTTTGCTATGAATACCATGAGTTTTTGACGGGTATTTTCTGAGCGGCTGTCGAGGAAGAACAGACCAAGGCCTATAGGAACAAAGGATAATACATACATGAGTATGAGGCCGAAATTATTGTTACGCGCAAGGTTATATGAGGCCAGAAACAGACCTTGAATAAGAATGACTATAATGATGGCGGCGGCGATGCGTTTTGCCTGTCCGCGCCGGTCTACTGACCCGAGCAGAAGCGATATAAGGGCGATTAGCGGGAAGCCCATGGCCAGAAGCGGGCTGGTAAATCGGCGGTGAATTTCAACATTGAATTCGTGCATATTTTCAAGGTCGCGGACATTATCTTTGTCGGGTCGGAGGAGTTGGTTGATTGTACGTTCATCAGGTTCCGCCCATCTTTTGCTGACGGCTTTGTTTTCCGGCAGGTCAATGGTATAGCGGTCAAAAGCCAGTTTTTGCAAGGTGGCAGTCACAGGGTTATATTCCTGACGCGAGCCGTCAAAGACAATGACCTGATGTCCATCAGGCGTTGAAACAATCATGCCGCGTTTGGCTAGGACGGTAGAAGGCAATTTCGTGGGATCATGCGTATCGTGAATCATAAGGCCGAGCAGTTCTCCATCATTGCGTTTTTCACTGATATAGACGGTCAGACCTTTTCCGGCGGGGTTGAAAACGCTTTCCTTGAATATGAAATTAGAGAACTCGGCTTTAAGCTCCTGACGCATTTGCTGCATTCTTGCCAGTGAAATGGGCGCACCCCACATGGTGATGCCCCAAAGAACCAAAGCCATGATGAGTCCTAAAGCCATAGCCGGTTTGCCCAAATCAAAAGGAGAACGCCCCATACCACGAATGGCGATTAGCTCGGAATCAAGGGTAAGTTTATTATATACGAATAGAGTTGCTATCATGAGAGAGATAGGCAATATCACCTCAAAAAAGCGTGGGAGGGCAAGAAAAGTGATTATCCAGAATGTATGACCGGAAGAGCCCGCGTTCATGACGATTTCTAAAAAGCGCAAAGATTGTGTTAAAAAGATAATTAGGGTCAGCACCACGGCAAGAAAGGCCGTGGCCACTGCTAAATTTCTGAATAAATAGAGATCGAATGTTTTCATTCTTATTTTGCGTTTTAGGGTCAGAACCTATTAATTATATTCATTCTGCGCACGCATAATTTTTGA